>JBQGFI010000505.1:0-1698 GCA_052040065.1 Marmoricola sp. | reverse complement strand
GGCCGCGACCGTCGCCACCGATCGCGCCCTCGTCGAGGCCGGACCCGGCTTCCGGTCGGGGCTCCGTGACCTCCGGCGTCACGTCGGGGTCGCTCCCGTCGCCGCCGGACTCGTCGCCGCGATCTTCGGCTGCACGGGGCCGGCGCTGATCATCATCAACGGCGCCAACGAGGCCGGTCTGCCTCCCGAGGTGACGACCTCGTGGATCTTCGGGATCTACGTCCTCGGCGGGCTGATCTCGCTGCTGCTCGGCCTCTACTACAAGATGCCGATCACCGGCGCCTGGAGCATCCCCGGCGCGGTGCTCGTGGTGGGTGGGCTCACGAGCTTCGAGTTCAGCGACATGGTCGGGGCCTTCCTGGTGGCCGGCCTGCTCGTGCTGGGGCTCGGGCTCACCGGACTGATCAAGCGGGTCGCCGCCTGGCTCCCGGTGCCGATCGTGATGGCGATGATCGCCGGCGCCCTGATCCGGTTCGGCACCGGCGTGGTCGACGCCGGCGTCAGCGCCCCGGTCATCGTCCTGGCCGCGGTCGCGGGCTACCTGGTCCTGACGCGCTTCGTCAGGGCGGTGCCGGGCGTCGTCGGCGCGCTGGTCTTCGGCGTCACCGCCGCCCTCCTCACCGGCGCCTTCGGCTCCGCCGGGGCCGACTTCGCCCTCTCGGCCCCCCAGCTCGTCGCCCCCACCTTCGACGTCAACGCGATCCTCGCGATCGGGCTGCCGCTGGCCGTGCTGGTCATCGGGGCGGAGAACGCCCAGGCGACCGGCGTCCTGATGGCCGAGGGCTACCGGCCCCCGGTCAACGCGATGACCCTGATCAGCGGGGTCGGCGGCGTGCTGGCCTCGGTCTTCGGCGGGCACAACGCCAACATCGCCGGGCCCATGACGGCGATCTGCTCCGCGCAGGAGGCCGGCGAGGACCGTGAGGGCCGCTACGTCGCCACCCTGGTCAACGGCGTGCTCTTCATGCTCTTCGGCATCTTCGCCGGCGCCGCGGTGGCCCTGGTGTCCACGCTGCCCGCGACGCTGATCGCCGCCGTCGCCGGGCTGGCCATGATCGGGGTGCTCATCTCGGCCTTCCGCGGAGCCTTCGGCGCGACCGGCTTCCAGTCCGGTGCGCTGGCCGCGCTGGTCATCGCGATGAGCGGG
This sequence comes from Marmoricola sp., assembly GCA_052040065.1. Classification (GTDB taxonomy): domain Bacteria; phylum Actinomycetota; class Actinomycetes; order Propionibacteriales; family Nocardioidaceae; genus Marmoricola. The sequence continues at coordinate 551 of JBQGFI010000505.1, read as the reverse complement.
GTCACCATCCTCGAGATCTCCAGCCCCTTCTGGGCGCTGCTCGGCGGCGTGCTGGTCTCGCTCGTCGTCGAGGCGAAGGACTTCAAGACCGACGCGGCGGCGCGCGCAGCTCGCTGACGCGACGTGGCTCAGAGCATCTCCAGGGGCCGGGGCTCGCGGGGCGGGAAGGCCTGGTCCAGCGTGGGCAGGTCCTGCTCGGTCAGGCGCAGGTCGAGCGCGGCGCGGTTGTCCAGCACGTGCTCGCGCGGGCCGGCACGAGGGTCACGGTGATCCCGTCGCGGGTCAGCAGCCAGGCGAGCGACACCTGCCCCGGGCTCACCCCGTGCGCGTCCGCGACCGCGACGATCGCCGGGTGGCGCAGCAGGCGGCCCTGCTCGATCGGCGAGTAGGCCATGAGCGGGATGCCCTGCTCCTGCAGTGCCGGCAGCAGGTCGTGCTCGACGCCACGGCGGGTCGGGGCGGCGCCACGGCAGGCGGGGGCGGCCGGCGAGCAGGGCGGTCAGCCGCGCCCGCGGCGCGTCGCCGTACGCCCCTCCAGCACGTCCGTGGCC
>JBQGFI010000504.1:0-3374 GCA_052040065.1 Marmoricola sp. | reverse complement strand
GCTCGAGATCGTCGGCGTCGGCTACCGCGTGCTCGCGAAGGGCCCGACCCAGCTGGAGTTCCAGCTCGGGTACTCCCACCCGATCACCGTCAACGCCCCCGACGGCATCACCTTCACCGTCGAGGGCCCCACCAGGCTCGGTGTCCAGGGCATCGACAAGCAGCTCGTCGGCGAGGTCGCCGCGAACATCCGCAAGCTGCGCAAGCCGGAGCCCTACAAGGGCAAGGGCGTGCGTTACGCCGGCGAGCAGATCCGCCGCAAGGTCGGAAAGGCAGGTAAGTGACGATGGCCATCTCGCTGCGTCCCGGCAAGCACACCGCCTCCCGGCTGGCCTCGCGCTCGCGTCGCCAGATCCGTGGTCGCAAGAAGCTGAGCGGCACCGCGGAGCGTCCGCGCCTCGTGGTCACCCGCTCCTCCAAGCACATCACCGTGCAGGTCGTCGACGACCTCGTGGGCAAGACGCTCGCGTACGCCTCCACCATGGAGGCCGACGTGCGTTCCCTCGAGGGCGACAAGACCGCGAAGGCCCGCAAGGTGGGGGAGCTCGTCGCCGAGCGCGCCACCACCGCGGGAGTCCAGGGCGTCGTCTTCGACCGCGCCGGCAACAAGTACCACGGTCGCGTCGCGGCCCTGGCCGACGGCGCCCGGGAGGGCGGCCTGTCCTTCTGATCGCACGACTACACACGAAACGAAGAGGTAGAGACTCATGAGCGGACCCCAGCGCGGTCAGCGCGCCGGCGGAGAGCGCCGTGGCGGTCGTGACGGTCGTCGCGGAGACGGCGCCGACAAGAGCCAGTACATCGAGCGCGTCGTGGCCATCAACCGCGTCGCCAAGGTCGTCAAGGGCGGTCGTCGCTTCAGCTTCACCGCCCTCGTGATCGTGGGCGACGGTGACGGCATGGTCGGCGTCGGCTACGGCAAGGCCAAGGAGGTGCCCGCGGCGATCCAGAAGGGCGTCGAGGAGGCCAAGAAGCACTTCTTCCGCGTGCCGCGGATCCAGGGCACCATCCCGCACCCCGTGCAGGGGGAGAAGGCGGCCGGCGTCGTGCTGCTGCGTCCCGCCTCGCCCGGTACCGGTGTGATCGCCGGTGGCCCGGTGCGTGCGGTGCTCGAGTGCGCCGGCATCCACGACGTGCTCAGCAAGTCGCTCGGCTCGTCCAACCAGATCAACATCGTGCACGCGACCGTCGAGGCGCTGCGCTCCCTGGAGGAGCCGGAGGCCGTGGCGGCCCGTCGTGGCCTGCCCGTCGAGGACGTCGCCCCGGCGGCGCTGCTCAAGGCCAAGGCCGAGGTGCCCGACGGTGTCAGCCAGGAGGTGGCCTCCTGATGGCACAGCTGAAGGTCCAGCAGAAGAAGTCCACCATCGGCTGCAAGCAGAACCAGCGCGACACCCTGCGCTCGCTGGGTCTCAAGCGGATCGGTGACGTGGTCGTCAAGGAGGACCGCCACGAGGTCCGGGGCATGGTCCACACCGTCCGTCACCTGGTGACGGTCGAGGAGGTCGACTGACATGACCCTCAAGGTCCACCACCTGCGCCCGGCTCCCGGCGCCAAGACCGCCAAGACCCGTGTGGGTCGCGGTGAGGCGTCCAAGGGCAAGACCGCCGGCCGCGGCACCAAGGGCTCCAAGGCCCGCAACCAGATCCCGGCCGGCTTCGAGGGTGGGCAGATGCCCATCCACATGCGGCTGCCGAAGCTCAAGGGCTTCAAGAACCCCTTCAAGGTCGACTACCAGGTCGTCAACCTCGACCGCATCGCCGCGCTCTTCCCCGAGGGCGGCGCGGTCTCGGTCGACGAGCTGGTCGCCCGCGGCGCCGTCCGCAAGGGCCGGCCGGTGAAGGTGCTCGGCGAGGGCGAGATCTCCGTGGCGGTCCAGGTGACCGCCGAGAAGTTCTCGGCCAGCGCCAAGGAGAAGATCGCGGCTGCCGGTGGCACCGCGACCGAGTCCTGAGGCACCGGACCACCTGTCTGCAGGGCAGGGGACCCCACTGCTCCGGTAGGGGCGCGGGTCTCCTGCCCTGTTAGGCTTCCACGGATCTTCTACCGCGCGGCCGGATGGCCCCGCCACACCTTGAGAGGGCGATCTTGCTAGGGGCATTCGTCAACGCGTTCCGCACGCCGGACCTGCGCAAGAAGTTGCTCTTCGTCCTCTTCATCGTCGCGATCTTCCGGCTCGGCTCCCAGGTGCCCGCTCCCGGCGTGCACGTCGCCAACGTCCAGCAGTGCTTCAACAGCATCGAGGACGGCAGCATCTACGGGCTGATCAACCTCTTCTCCGGTGGCGCGCTGCTGCAGCTGACCATCTTCGCGCTCGGCGTGATGCCGTACATCACCGCCAGCATCATCCTGCAGCTGCTGGTCGTCGTGATCCCGCGGCTCGAGGCGCTGAAGAAGGAGGGGCAGTCCGGGCAGGCCAAGATCACGCAGTACACGCGCTACCTGACGCTGGCCCTCGCGGTCCTGCAGGCGACGGGCATCGTGGCGCTGGCCCGCACCGGCAACCTGCTCCCCAACTGCAGCCTCGACCTGCTCTACCGCGACACCTGGCAGACCGCCGCACTGATGGTCATCACCATGACCGCCGGTACCGCGATCATCATGTGGTTCGGCGAGCTGATCACCGAGAAGGGGATCGGCAACGGCATGTCGATCCTGATCTTCACCCAGGTCGTCGCGACCTTCCCGGCCTCGCTGTGGGCCGTGCAGCAGTCGGAGGGCCCCTGGGTCTTCGGCTCGGTGATCCTGATCGGGCTCGTCGTGATGGCCGCCGTGGTCTTCATCGAGCAGGCGCAGCGCCGGATCCCGGTGCAGTACGCCCGGCGGATGGTCGGGCGCAAGATGTTCGGCGGCTCCTCGACGTACGTGCCGCTGAAGGTCAACCAGGCCGGCATCATCCCGGTCATCTTCGCCTCGAGCCTGCTCTACCTGCCGACGATGGCCGTGCAGTTCAACCAGGACTCCGAGTCGCCGTGGGTGCAGTGGATCTCGACGTACTTCGTGCGCGGTGACCACCCGCTCTACATGATCGCCTACTTCCTGCTGATCATCTTCTTCACCTACTTCTACGTCGCGATCAACTTCAATCCCCAAGAGGTTGCCGACAACATGAAGAAGTACGGCGGCTTCATCCCCGGGATCCGGGCGGGCAAGCCGACCGAGGAGTACCTCTCCTACGTGCTGTCCCGGATCACCTTCCCGGGCGCGCTCTACCTGGGCCTGATCTCGCTCATCCCGCTGGTCGCGCTCATCCTGGTCAACGCCAACCAGAACTTCCCGTTCGGTGGCACCTCGATCCTGATCATGGTCGGTGTCGCGCTCGACACCGTGAAGCAGATCGAGAGCCAGCTCCAGCAGCGCAACTACGAAGGATTCCT
>JBQGFI010000503.1:0-7801 GCA_052040065.1 Marmoricola sp. | reverse complement strand
CGCCGCCGACGCCGTCCGAGGCGCGGGGCTCGGCCTGCTGCGGGCCGTGCCCCGGGGCGAGGGACGGCTGCTGCTGGCGCTGCGCGACGCGGCGGGCGAGGAGCTCGCCGGGCCGTGGTACGCCGACCCGGCGCGCTGCCGCGACGTCGCGGGGCGGACCCAGGCCGCGACGGCCGACGACGTCAGCGTGCACGCCGAGCGGCTGCTGCTGCAGCGACGCGGCGCCGACCGCAGGCTCCCGCAGCTGTGCCGGCTCGTGGCCGACGGCGGCACCCTGGTCGCCCACCGCCCCGAGCGGCGCGGCGTCGTGCGTCGCACCGACGGGCGCTACGCCAAGGTGGTGCCCGCCGACCGGGTCGACGGGCTCGCCGCCACGCTCACCCGGGCCGCGCGCTGGAGCGGCGTGCGCGTGCCCGCCGTCACCGGCACCGGACCCGGCACGGTGACGCTGGCCCCGCTCCCCGGGTCGACGCTGCACGACCGGCTCGCCGACCCGGACGCCGACCTGCAGGCGCTCGGCCGCGCCGTCGGCGAGGCGCTCGCGCGGCTCCACGCCGTGCCCGTGCCGACCGACCTGCCCGCGCACGACCTGGCCGCGGAGGTCGCGGTCACCGAGCGCTGGCTCGACCTCGCCACCGCGCACGCCGACCTGCCGCTCGACCTCGACGGCGCGCTGCGGGCGGTACGCCGCCGCGTCGCCGCCCACCGCCCGGGCCCCCGCGCGGTGCTCCACCGGGACCTGCACGACAAGCAGCTGCTGGTCGACGACGGGCTGGGCGTCGGGGTGCTCGACCTCGACCTGCTCGCGACCGGCGAGCCGGCGCTCGACCTCGCCAACCTGCTCGTCCACCTCGAGCTCCGGGCCCGCCAGGGACACCTGACCGGCGTGGCCGTCCGCACCGCCGCCGACGCCGTGCTGGCCGGCTACGACCCCGACGCGGCCACCCGCGCCGCGCTCCCCCTCCACGCCCGACTGACCCGGCTGCGTCTCGCCGGGGTCTACGCCTTCCGCCCCGGCAGCGCCGCCGCGGCGTACCACCTCTCCACCGACCCCCTGCTCGAGGAGCTCTCATGAAGATCACCGTCGTCGGCACCGGCTACCTCGGCGCCACCCACGCCGCCTGCCTGGCGGAGCTCGGCTCCCAGGTCGTCGGCCTCGACACCGACCCTGAGAAGGTCGCGGCGCTCGCACGCGGCGAGCTGCCCTTCTACGAGGAGGGGCTGCCCGAGCTGCTCCGCCGCCACGTCGCCGCGGGCGGGCTGCGCTTCACCGCCGACCCCGCGCGGGCCGCCGACGCCGACGTCGTCTTCGTGTGCGTCGGCACCCCGCAGCGCAGCGACGGCCTCGCCGCCGACACCAGCCAGGTGATCGGCGCCGTGGAGACCCTGGTGCCGCTGCTGACGCACGACACCGTGGTGGTCGGCAAGTCGACGGTGCCCGTGGGCACCGCCGCGGTGCTCCAGGGCCGGGCCGACGCGCTCGCTCGTGACGGCGTCCGGGTGCGGGTGGCCTGGAACCCCGAGTTCCTCCGCGAGGGCCACGCCGTCGACGACACGCTGCGCCCCGACCGGCTGGTGCTCGGCGTCGCCGACGAGGTGTCGGAGAAGGTGCTGCGCGAGCTGTACGCCGACCTCGTCGACGCCGGCACGCCCCTCGTGGTCACCGACCTCGCGAGCGCCGAGCTGGTCAAGACCTCGGCCAACGCCTTCCTGGCCACCAAGATCTCCTTCATCAACGCCGTCGCCGAGCTCTGCGAGGCCACCGGCGCCGACGTGGTGGCCGTCGCCGAGGCGCTCGGGCACGACGTCCGCATCGGGCGGCACGCCCTCGGGGCCGGGCTCGGCTTCGGCGGCGGGTGCCTGCCCAAGGACATCCGCGCGCTGATGGCCCGCGCGGGCGAGCTCGGGGTCGACCAGGCGCTGACCTTCCTGCGCGAGGTCGACAGCATCAACATGCGCCGGCGGCAGCGGGTGGTCGACCTGGCGGTCGAGGAGCTCGGCGGCGACCTGCTCGGACGCCGCGTCGCCGTGCTCGGCGCGGCCTTCAAGCCCGGCACCGACGACGTCCGCGACTCCCCCGCGCTCAACGTGGCCGCCCAGCTGCAGCTGCGCGGCGCGCACGTGGTGCTCTACGACCCGCAGGCCGGCGACAACGCCCGCCGCGCCTTCCCGACGCTGCGCCACGCGGCGTCCGCGGCGGAGGCGGTGGCGGGCTCCGACCTGGTGCTGCACCTCACCGAGTGGCAGGAGTTCCTCGACCTCGACCCCGCCCCCCTCGCCGCGTCGGCGCGTCGTCCGGTGGTCATCGACGGCCGCAACGCGCTCGACACCGCGCGCTGGCGCGAGGCCGGCTGGACCGTCCGCGGCCTGGGCCGCCCCCGGCTCGGCCCGCTCTCCGTCGCCTGACCCGCGCCGGTCCCTCAGACGCGGGCGGCGCGCACGCAGAGCACGTCGGGCAGGTCGCTGACGGCGAGCGACCAGGTCTCACCCGCGTCGGCGCTGGCCCAGACGGTGCCGTTGCGCGCGCCGAGGTAGAGACCGGTGGCGTCGTGGTCGTCGGCGCACATCGCGTCACGCATGACGCCGACGTAGAACGACGAGGGCAGCCCGTCGTCGAGCGCCTCCCAGGTGTCGCCGGCGTCGCGGGAGCGCCACACCCGGGCCCGGGCCTCGGGTGGGTAGCGGCCGGCACCGCTGCCGCTCGGGAAGAGGAAGATCGTGTCGGGCTCGTGCGGGTGCACCACGACCGGGAAGCCGAAGTCGGAGGGCAGGCCGTCGGCGATGGAGGTCCACCGACCCCCCTCGTCGTCGGAGCGGTAGACGCCGCCGTGGTTCTGCAGGTAGAGCCGCTCGGGACGCGACGGGTGCCGCGTGACCTTGTGGACGCACTGGCCGAACTCGGGGTACTGCGCTCCCTCCGGCAGGAACTCCGCGCGGATGCCCTGGTTGCGCGGCGTCCACGACGCGCCGCCGTCGCGGGTCTGGTAGACGCCGCCGGTCGAGATCGCCACGGTCACCGAGTCGGGGTCGGTGGGGTGCGGCAGGATCGTGTGGAAGGCCTGGCCGCCGAAGCCCGCGCCCCACTCGGGCCGGTGGGGGTGGTCCCACAGCGCCTGCTCCAGCGCGAAGCTGCGACCCCCGTCGGTCGACCGCCACACCGCCCCGGGCTCGGTGCCCGCCCACACGACGTCGTCGCCGGTGCCGCCGACCAGCTGCCAGACCCGCTCGACCGAGGCGTCGGTGCCCTCGGGGAAGCGCAGGCCGCCGTCGACCGACTCCTCCCAGCTGCCCCCCAGGTCGTGCGAGGTGCGCACCCGCGGCCCCAGCCACATCGAGCTCGCGCCCGCCAGCAGGCGCAGGCCGTCGGGGTGGCGCACGGTCGCGACGGAGTAGACCTCCTCCATGTCGAAGTGCGGCCCGCTCCAGGTCCACTCCGCGCGGTCCTCGTCGGAGCGCCCCACCCACAGGCCCTTGCGCGTCCCTGCCATCAGCACCGTCTGCGCCACGTCGTCCTCCTCGGCCGAAGTCTCGTCTCCCCGGAGCAGACCACGCGAGGACCGTGAAGTCATCGGCGTCGGGGCGTTCACGTACTCGTCACGTCGCCGTGACCGTCGTGTCGTGCCACGCCCCTAGCGTCGTCGTGCGAGACGCTGCACCTGGGAGGGTCCGATGCTCCACCTCGTCGCACTGCACAGCCCGGTGACCGCCCGGGTCAGCCGCTGGTCCGAGCGCGCGCAGCAGCGTGCCTGCCGCAACGCCATGGTCGCCTCGACCGCGCTGAGCGAGGCGCGCCGCGAGCGTGCCGAGGTCGAGCGGTACGTCGTCGGCACCCTCGCGCGCCGCAGCTCCCCCGCGCTGGCGCCGGCAGCCGAGACGCCCACCGGAACCTGACCCGCGGCGGGGTGCCGGTGCGGCACAATCCCGCCCATGCCCCTCTCGCTCCAGGGTGTCTCCCTGGGCTACTTCCACGTCGAGGCAGGCGACGGCACCGCGCTCCAGGCGTGGACGAACGACCCGCACGGCACCCGACCGGGCCCCACCGTGCTTCTCTGCAACGGCCTCGGCACCAACCCCTATGCCTGGCCGGCGCTGCTCGACCCCGACTGCACCGTGCGGGTGGTCTCCTGGAACCACCGCGGGACGGGCGGGTCGCAGCGACCGCGCGACCGCGACGCCGTCGGCATCGACGCCTTCGCCGAGGACGCCGTCGCGCTGATGGACCACCTCGACCTCGCCTCGGCGGTGCTGATGGGGTGGTCGATGGGCGTCAACACGATGTTCGAGGTGGCCTCGGCCCACCCCGACCGGGTGCGCGGCCTGCTCGCCGTCGGTGGCGTGCCCGGCGGCACCTTCGCCTCCATGGGCGCGCCGCTGCTGCTCCCCCGGCCCCTGCGCCACCCGGTCGCCGTCGGCGTGGCCCGGCTCGCCAAGACGGTGGGGCCGGCGATCTCGCCCGTCACCACCCACCTGCCCGTGGGCCGCACCCTGATGCACCTGCTCAGCCACAGCGGCTTCATGCTCCCCCTCGCCGACCCCGAGCTCGGGCGTCGCGCCGTGGAGGAGTTCCTCTCGACCCCGGTCGAGTGGTACATGCACCTCGCGCTGCACTCATCCCGGCACGGCCGGGTCTCGCTGCGCGCGATCGACGCACCGACCGCCTTCGTGGCCGGCACCTGGGACGTGCTCGCCGACGCCCACGACATGCGCACCGCCGCCGCACGCATCCCCGACGCCACCTTCACTGCGCTCCGCGCCAGCCACTTCATGCCGCTGGAGCGCCCCGCGGAGGTGCACCGGGAGCTGCTGGACCTGCTGGCGCGGGTCGAGCGGGCCGGCTGAGGGATCAGGGACGCAGCAGCAGGATGCGGTCGTCGTCGTCCGCCGGGTCGCCACGGCCGTCGCGGTTGGAGGTCGCCACCCACAGGTTGCCGTCGGGGGCGGCGGCCGCGAGCCGCAGCCGGCCGTGCTCGCCCTCCAGGAAGGCCCGGTCGTCGGTGGCGCCGCGGTCGTCGACGCCGATGCGCCACAGCCGCTCGCCCCGGAGCGCGGCCATCCAGAGCCGTCCGCCGGCGAAGGCCAGTCCCGACGGCGACGCGTCGTCGGTGGCCCACTGGACCTCCGGGTCGATGGTGCCCTCCGGGCCGCCCCGGCCCTCGGCCAGCGGCCAGCCGTAGTTGCCGCCCCGCTCGATCAGGTTCAGCTCGTCGAAGGTGTCCTGCCCGAACTCCGAGGCCCACAGCCGCCCCCGGTCGTCGAAGGCGAGCCCCTGCACGTTGCGGTGGCCGTAGGACCACACCGGGGAGCCGCCGGGGTTGCCGCGCGACGGCGCGCCGTCCTGGTCCACGCGCAGCACCTTGCCGGCGAGCGACCCACGGTCCTGGGCGAGGTCGGGGTCGCCCGCGTCGCCCGTGGCGACGTAGAGCTGCTCGTCCTCCGGTCCGAAGACCAGCTGGCCGCCGTCGTGGTAGGTGTTCTTCGGGATGCCGGTCAGGATCGGCTCCAGCCCGCCCACCTCGCCGTCGCGGAAGGTGCCACGCAGCACCCGGTTGTCGGTGTCGGTGGTGAGGTAGAAGAAGACCCGGGCGTCGTCCTCGAAGGACGGCGAGACCGCCAGCCCGAGCAGCCCGGCCTCACCCCCCGGCGCCGCCTGCCCGATGGTGCCGACCTGCCGCACCTCGCCGTCGCCCACCTGGAAGACGCGCTCGGTGTCGCGCTCGGTCACCAGCGCGCTGCCGTCGGGCAGGAAGGCGATGCCCCACGGCGCCTCGAGACCCCGGGCGACGGTGCCGAGCACCTCCGGGGGCCCGCTGCGCGGCGCGGCGGCCGACTCGCTCGGGGACCCGCTCGGGGACCCGCTGGGGGACCCGCTGGGCGACGCGGCGGGTGCCTCGCTGGTCTCGCCGGCCGTCGGCGTCCGGCCCGCCGAGGGCTGCGCGTCCTCCCCGCAGGCGCTGAGCACCAGGGTGGGGACGACGAGCAGGGCCGCGAGCCGCTTCATGCTCGCGAGGCTAGTCAGCGGCTGGTCACGACCCCCGGCCCGCGGGGCTCGGCGACGGGCCCACCACCACCGCGCGGCGTACGGCGCGGCGGAGCGTGGTCAGCACGGCGGGGCCGAGCAGCACCACGGCCACCGAGTTGGTCAGGGCGCGGCCGGTGTCCCAGCCGCCGGTGGAGGTCAGGAGTGTGTAGAGGCCGAAGCGGTGGAGGTTCTCCAGCAGCGGCGCCCCGGGCACGAACGACAGCGTGCCCTCGTGCCCCGGCACCTCGATGCCGAGCGCGTAGGGCCAGCCGTTGAGGTTCATCAGCAGGCCGTAGGCGTAGGCCGCGACGATGCCGTAGACCACCAGAATCGCGATCTCGCGACGCCCCCGCACGCCGCGCGGCAGCAGCCCCGCACCCATCCCGACCCACGCCGAGGCCACCATCTGGAAGGGCAGCCACGGCCCGACGCCACCGGTGAGCAGCGCGGAGGCGAAGAGCGAGGTGCAGCCCAGCACGAAGCCGAAGCCCGGCCCGAAGACCCGCCCGCCCAGGATCAGCAGGAAGAAGACCGTCTCGATGCCGGCGAGACCGGCGCCGAGACCGCGCATCACGGCGTTGATGGCCGTGAGCACCCCGAGCATCGCCAGCACCTTGGAGTCCATGCCGCCCTCGGTCAGCTCGGCCAGGCACACCACCACGATGACGGGCAGCAGCGCGACGAAGAGGAAGGGCGGCTGCACCGTGTCGGCGTCGGGCGGCACTTGCAGCAGCAGCGGCCAGCAGAACATCATCAGCCCGGCCAGCGAGGCCGCGGCGAGCACGGCCGCCGACCGCGGCCGCAGCCGCAGGCCGGGGACGTCGAGCCGCTCCTCGCGGGTCACGACGTCCCCCGCAGCTGGGCCACGGTGAGCCAGCCGCCACCGAGGATCTTGTGCACCTGCGGCGCGAAGGCGGGCGACTCGGCCACCACGCGGGCCGTCGGGCCGGCGGAGACCACCTCACCCTCCGCGAGCACCACGACCTCGTCGGCGACCTGGGCGACGAACTCGACGTCGTGGGTCGCGACGAGCACGGCACGGCCCTCGGAGGCCTGCCCGCGCAGCACCGACGCCAGCACCTCCTTGCCCGGGTAGTCCAGCCCGCGCGTGGGCTCGTCGAGGAGCAGCGCCGCCGGGCGCGCCAGCAGCACCACGGCCAGCACCAGGGCGAGCCGCTGGCCCTCGGACAGGTCGCGCGGGTGGGCCTCGGGGTCGATGCCCGGGACCAGCCGGTCGAGCAGCCGCGCCGCGCTCCCCGGCTCGGACCCGGTCTCGCGATCGGCGGCCGCGCACTCGTCGGCGACGCTCTCCAGGTAGAGCAGGTCGGCCGCCGTCTGCGGCACCAGGCCGACCAGGCCGCGGCGCTCCTCGGCGTCGAGGCGGGCCGGGTCGCGGCCGTCGACCTCGACGCTGCCACCGGCCCGCGACCGGCTGCCCTGGAGCGCCCAGAGCAGCGTCGACTTGCCCGAGCCGTTGCGCCCCATGAGGGCGGTCACCCGGCCGGAGCCGAGCGCCAGGTCGACCTCGCGCAGCGCAGCGACCCGGCCGTAGGCCACCGACACGCGGCGCGCGGTCAGCGACGACGGGGTCGGCGCCGGCGGGGGCACCGCGGCGGGCGGCGGCAGGTCGAGTCGGGCCGCGCGCCGCCGGGCGTCGCGCACGCTCAGCGGCAGCGGGTCCCAGCCCAGGTGCCGGCCGAGCTCGACGATCGGCGGCGCCACCGGGGCGTCGCGCAGCACCTGCTCGGGTGGGCCGACCACCACCCCGCCGTCGCCGCGCAC
>JBQGFI010000502.1:0-4526 GCA_052040065.1 Marmoricola sp. | reverse complement strand
GCTGGCCGCCGGGACGGTGCGCCCGGCTCCCAGCGACTGGAGCGCCTGCTCGCCGTAGCCCTGCACGCACTCGGGGTCGGGGCCGTCGAGGGGCAGGCCCGTGAAGAACTTCGCCGCCATGCAGCCGCCACGGCAGGAGTCGAAGAAGGCGCACTTGCTGCACGCGCCGCCGGTCTGCGGGGAGCGCAGGTCGGCGAAGAGCTCGCTCTCGCGCCACACCTGGCCGAAGCCGCCGTCGGTGAGCAGGTTGCCCGCGAGGAACTCCTCGTGGATGGCGAAGGGGCAGGCGTAGACGTCGCCCACCGGGTCGATCAGGCAGACGACCCGGCCGGCGCCGCAGAGGTTGAGGCCGGGCAGCGCACCGCTGCCGTCCTCGGGGCCGTAGGCCGAGAGGTGGAAGAAGGAGTCGCCGGTGAGCACCTCGTCGGCGTGGCCCACCAGCCAGTCGTAGAGCTCGCGCTGCTGCTCGGGCAGCGGGTGCAGCTCGTCCCAGACGTCGGCGCCGCGGCCGCTCGGACGAAGCCGCGTCAGTCGCAGCGTGGCGCCGTAGCGGTCGGCGAGGGCCTTGAAGTCGTCGAGCTGGCCGAGGTTCTGCCGGGTGCAGACCACGCTGATCTTGGCGTCGGTGAAGCCGGCCTCCTGCAGGTTGGCCAGCGCCTGGATCGCGGTGTCGTAGGAGCCCGGGCCGCGCACGTAGTCGTTGACCTCGGCGGTCGCCCCGTCGAGCGAGATCTGCACGTCGACGTAGTCGGTGGACGCGAGGAACCTCGCCCGCTCCGGGGTGAGCCGCACGCCGTTGGTGGAGAACTTCACGCCCACGTCGTGCGCGACGGCGTACTCCAGCAGCTCCCAGAAGTCCGGCCTGATGGTGGGCTCGCCGCCGCCGACGTTGACGTAGAAGACCTGCATCCGCTGCAGCTCGTCGATGACCGCCTTGCACTGCTCGGTGGTGAGCTCGCGGGGGTCGCGGCGGCCGCTGCTGGAGAGGCAGTGCGCGCACTCCAGGTTGCAGGCGTAGGTCAGCTCCCAGGTCAGGCAGATCGGGGCGTCGAGACCGAGCTCGAACTGGTCGACCAGGCGGGTGCCCCGGGGGGTGGGGCGCGTGGGTCGTTCGGGGGCCAGCGTCATGCCGCGGCCTGCCTCTCGCGTGGGCGGATCATGTCGGTGTCGGCGAGACCCCGCAGGGCCGTGGCGTACGCCGCGTGCTGGGCGTCGGGGACGCCGCTGGCCGTGAGGGCCGAGCGCACGTCGGGGTGCTCGGCGAGGCACCGGACCACTGCCACCAGCTCGGGCCGCTTGAGGAAGGTCAGCTTGCGGTTGCCGAAGTGGTAGGCCAGCGCCCCGAAGGGCTCGGGGCGCAGCGCGACCGCCGGCGACAGGGTCCAGGCCTCGTCCAGCATCAGTAGACGCCGCACATGCCGTCGATCGAGACCTCCTCGATCAGGTCCTCGGCGGCGACGTCGGTCGCCTCGGTCTCCTGCGGCTCCGGGCTCATGGTGCCTCCTGGGGTGGGGTGTGGTGCGCCGAAGGTAACTGCACCGAGTGCCACAACGGACCTCTCCGGACGGGTAGATTCCGCCCCGTCATGACGGAGGAGCAGGGCTCGCGCGGGGCCGGCGGCAGGCCGGTCGCGACCACGCACGCCGCCATCGAGCAGGCGACCTTCCGGCTCTTCCGCGAGCGCGGCTTCGAGGGCACCACGCTCGACGACATCGCACGCGAGGTGGGGGTGAGCCGGCGCACGCTCTTCCGCTACTTCCCCTCCAAGAACGACATCGCCTGGGGGCAGTTCGACCGCACCCTGGAGACCTTCCGCGAGACCCTCGCCGCGATGCCCGAGGACCTCCCGCTGCACGAGGCGGTGCACCGTGCCGTGGTCGCCTTCAACGTCTACGACGCGCACGCCGACCCGCCGCACCGCGAGCGGATGCACCTGATCCTCACCACCCCGGCGCTCTCCGCCCACTCGGTGCACCGCTACGCCGACTGGCGCGCGGTCATCGCCGAGTACGTCGCCGCCCGTCGCGGGCTCGCCCCCTCCGACCCGCTGCCCGAGGTGGTCAGCCAGGTCGCACTCGCCCTCGCGCTCTCGGCGTACACGCTGTGGCTGCGCGAGCCCGGCCCCTCGCTGCGCGAGCGCCTCGAGGACGCCGTCCACGACCTGCGCAGCTACCTGTCCTGAGGCGTCGGCACCTCCGCCTCCCACCGCGCCCGACGCTCGGCGTCGGACTGCTCCCACCACGGCGGCGAGCCGCGCTCGCCGAGCGCGACCTTGGCCGCCTGCACCCCGTCGCGGCTCGCGCGCTCCTCGTCGGTGCCCTTCGTGCGTCGCACCTCCCGGCGCCAGGCCATCAGCGTGGCGACCAGCTCCTGGCGCCGCTCCTCGGGGATCGCCGGGTCGGTGGCGCGCCACCGCCGTCCGTCGATGACGACGTGGTGACCGTCGTCGGTCGGCTGCGCACGCTCGGGCATGCCGGAGGGGTACCCGGCTGACGGAGCGGCCCGCCCGTACCCAGCCCAGGACGGGCGGGACCGCGTCCGAGGTACAATGTAGGTAAGGCTTGCCTTACTGCGCAAGCCCTTGGTCCAGATCCATCCCGTCCCGCCCAGGAGTCCCCGTGCACGGTCGCGTCCTCAGCACCTCCCGCCTGACGCCGGGGCTGGTCCGCATCGTGCTCGGCGGAGAGGGTCTCGCGGGCCTGGAGATGCCGCAGGTGCGGGGCGGCGACGCGACCGACGCCTACGTCAACCTCGCGGTCCCGCCGGCGGGCGCGGCGTACGGACCGGTCTTCGACCCGCGCGAGGTGCGCGAGTCGCAGCCGCGCGAGACCTGGCCGGCCCGACGCCGCTACACCGTGCGCGCGTGGGACGCCGCCACGCAGCAGCTGACGATCGACTTCGTGGTGCACGGCGACGACGGCGTCGCCGGTCCGTGGGCCGACCGGGCCGCCGAGGGCGACGTGCTGGTCCTCGAGGGACCGAGCGGCGGCTACCGCCCGCGGCCGGACGCGGCGGCGTACCTGCTGGTGGGCGACGAGTCGGCGCTGCCCGCCATCGCGGCGTCGATGGAGGCGGTGCCGGCCGGCCGGCCGCTGACGGTGCTGCTGGTGTGCGACGGGCCCGACCACGAGGTCGCGCTGCACACCGAGGCCGACCTCGACCTGCGGTGGCGGCACCGCGACGGCTCGGGGCAGGAGCTGCTCGAGGAGCTGCGCACGCTCGACCTGCCCTGGGACGACGTCTGCAGCTTCGTGCACGGCGAGGCCGACGAGGTGCGCGCCCTGCGGCGTCACCTGCTCCTCGAGCGAGGCGTGCCTCGTGCCGAGATGTCGTGCTCGCCCTACTGGCGACGCACCATGGACGACGAGGCGTGGCGCGCGGTCAAGCGTGACTACGTCGCCGCCATGGAGGACGACGCCTGAGGCCCGACTGAGGGCAGCCTGACCTCACGAACCGCCTCTGACCTGCGGTTTAGGCAAGGCTACGTTTGCTGGAAACGACCGCGATCATCCTCCAGTCTGTGCCCATGACCACCCTCCAGCTCCCCCTCGTCAGCACCTGCAGCGCCTCCTCCTGCGCCTACAACCGCGACTCCGCCTGTCACGCCGGCGCCATCACCGTCACCGGTGACGCGTCGACCTGCGGCACCTACGTCGAGTCGGGCACCCGGGCCGGCCAGGACGCCACCGCCTCGGTCGGCGCCTGCCACCGCAGCGAGTGCGTCTTCAACGCCGCCCTGGAGTGCACCGCCCAGGACGTCGCGATCGAGACCTCCAGCGACGTCGCCAGCTGCCGCACCTTCCAGGCCGCCTGACGCGCCGCACGGCCTAGCGGCTGCGGCCCGCCCAGGTCCAGGCGTAGCTGCCGTCGTCGGTCGCGAGCGCGGCCTCGCCCAGCTCGAGCGGGCGGAAGGTGTCGACCATGACGGCCGACTCCTCGAAGTACTCCGCGCCGATGCTCGCCTCGATCGCCGTCGGCTGCGGACCGTGGGCGTGGCCGCCCGGGTGCAGCGTGATCGAGCCGACGTCGATGCCCGAGCCCTTGCGGGCCTCGTAGTCGCCGCCGACGTAGAACATCACCTCGTCGGAGTCGACGTTGGAGTGGTAGTAGGGCACCGGGATCGCGCCCTCGGCGTAGTCGACCTTGCGGGGCAGGAAGTTGCAGATCACGAAGTTCCAGCCCTCGAAGACCTGGTGCACCGGCGGCGGCTGGTGCACCTTGCCCGTGATCGGCATGAAGTCGTCGATGTTGAAGGTGTAGGGGTAGAGGCAGCCGTCCCAGCCGACCACGTCGAGCGGGTGGGTGGCGTAGGTCAGCCGGGTGCCGACGAGACCCCCGGGGCCGTGGCCGCGGTGCTTGACCAGCACCTCGACGTCCTCCCCCTCGCACAGCAGCGGCTCGGTCGGGCCGTGCAGGTCGCGCTCGCAGTACGGCGCGTGCTCGAGCAGCTGCCCGTAGCGCGAGAGGTAGCGCTTGGGCGGTGCCACGTGGCTGTTGGCCTCGATCGGGTAGAGCCGGCTGACCTC
>JBQGFI010000501.1:0-22766 GCA_052040065.1 Marmoricola sp. | reverse complement strand
CCCGGTCCCCTGTCCCAGCTCGATCTCACCCATGCGCGCGATCATGACAGATTCACTGTCACGGTCGCGCGCGACGTCCGGGCTCGCATACGCGCGGACAGAAGTCTCCGCGACATGCGGACGAACCGGTGTGAACCCGGCGTTGCGCCGGACTTCTGTCCGCGCGTATGCGACGTGGGGGCCGGCGACGGCGGCGACGGGGGCCGGCGAGGGGCGGGCGTACGGCGCTCAGGGGGCGGCGGGGAGGACGCGGCGCAGGAAGGCGCGGGTGCGGGGCTCCTGGGGGTCGACGAGGACCTGCGAGGGCGGGCCCTGCTCGAGGATGCGGCCGCCGTCGAGGAAGCACACGGTCGTGGCGACCTCGCGGGCGAAGGCCATCTCGTGGGTGGCCAGCACCATCGTCATGCCGCGCTCGGCCTCGGCGCGGACGACGGCGAGCACCTCGCCGACCAGCTCGGGGTCGAGCGCGGCGGTGATCTCGTCGAGCAGCAGCACCCGCGGCTGGGTGCACAGCGCCCGCACCAGGGCGACGCGCTGCTGCTGCCCGCCCGAGAGCGCGTCGGGGTGGGCGGTCGCCTTGTCGGCGAGCCCGAAGCGCTCGAGGAGGGCGTGGGCGCGCTCCTCGGCCTCGGCGCGCGCGAGGCCGTGCACCCGCACCGGGGCGAGCGTGCAGTTGGCCAGGACCGAGAGGTGGGGGAAGAGGTTGTAGGCCTGGAAGACCATGCCGAGGCCCGACTGCCGGACCGCGCGGGCGTCGACGTGGGGGTCGGAGACCTCCGTGCCGTCGAGGCGGATCACGCCGTCGTCGATCTCCTCCAGCAGGTCCAGGCAGCGCAGCAGCGTCGACTTGCCCGAGCCCGAGGCCCCGATCAGGCAGACCACGTCGTGGGCGCGCACGTCGAGGTCGATGCCGTCGAGGACGACGCGGTCGCCGTAGACCTTGCGCAGGCCGCGGGCGGAGAGCACCGGCTCGCTCACCGTCCGCGCTCCCGTCGCATCGCGCGGCGTCCGAGCCAGTCGGTGAAGCGCGCCAGCGGGATGGTCAGCGCCAGGAAGAGGGCGGCGGCGACGACCATCGGGGTGAAGTTGAAGTTGTAGTTGCCGTAGTCCTGCGCCCGGAAGACGGCCTCGAAGACGCCGAGCACGGCGAGCAGCGCGGTGTCCTTCTGGAGCGAGACGAAGTCGTTGAGCAGCGGTGGCGCCTGGCGTCGCAGCGCCTGGGGAGCACGACGTGCCGCATGGTCTGGGTGCGGCTGAGCGCCAGTGCCTCCGCCGAGGCCAGCTGCGAGGGGTGCACGGCGTCGATGCCGGCGCGCACCACCTCGGCGACGTAGGCGCCGTACGACAGCACGAGCGCGGTGGTGCCGAGCCAGAAGACGCTGGTGGTGACCCCGGCGAACTGCAGCGCGGGCACCCCGATCCCGAGCAGCAGCACCACGAGCAGGGTCGGGATCCCGCGGAAGACGTCGGTGTAGAGGACGGCGAGCAGCCGCAGCGGCGTCAGCCACGGCGAGACCGTGGTGCGCAGCACGGCGACCAGCACGCCCAGCACCAGGATCAGCGGCTCGGCGATCAGGAAGCTCGCCACGTTGAGGGCGAAGCCCTCGAGCACGAGCGGGAAGGACTCCCACGCGTGGTACGGCGAGAAGAAGAGGTCGCGCACCCGCGTCCACCCGGGCGAGGTGACCACCAGCGCGGTCACGACCCCGAGCACGGCGACCGTGACGAGCGCGGCGATCGCGCTGCGCCGCCGGCGGTCACGGCGCCGGACGCGACGCCGCTCGAGCTCGCGCTCGCTGGGGGTCCAGGGCGGCGCCAGCAGGCTCACTGCAGGACGGGCACGTCGACGGTGTCGGAGAGCCACTCCTGCTCGAGCTCCGCGAGGGTGCCGTCGTCCTCCAGCGCGGCGAGCGCCTCGTCGACGCAGGGGGTCAGCGGCGAGTCCTTCTGCAGCAGCAGGCCGAACTCCTCGGTCTCGCCCTCGGGCTGCTCGAACTGGCCGACCACCGCGGAGCCCTCGATCTCGGCGCCGGTGATGTAGAAGGCCGTCGGCAGGTCGGCCACGATCGCGTCGAGCTGGCCGTTGAGCAGCTGCTGCTTGGCGATGTTGGTGTTCTGCAGCACCACCGGCTCGGTGTCGGGCTGCACCACCTCGCGCAGCGCGGTGAGGCTCGTAGTGCCGGTCTGGGCGCCCAGGCGCAGCTCCTTGAGGTCCGCGATGGAGCCGGGCTCGATGCCGGAGCCCTCGAGCGCGACGACGGCCTGCGAGGCGGAGTAGTAGCCCCGGGAGAAGTCGACGACGCGCTGCCGCTCCGGGGTGATCGAGATCTGGTTGATGTCGAAGTCGAACTTCTTCGGCCCCGGCGCGTAGGAGGTGTTGAAGGGCTGCTCCACCCAGGTGACCTCGTCCTCGGCGAAGCCCAGCTGCTCCGCGACGGCGTAGGCGACGGCCGACTCGAAGCCCTGACCGTTGGTCGGGTCGTCCTCGGAGAACCACGGCTCGTACGCCGGGGAGTCGGTGGCGACGGTCAGCACGCCGTCCTCGAGCAGGTCCAGGCTCTCCGGCGCGCAGTCGCCCGCCTCGGCGCCGGCGCTCGCCTCACCGGAGCCCTCCGAGTCGGTCGCGGGCGGCGAGCCGCAGCCCACGGCGACGGCGAGCAGGAGCGGGGCGAGGAGGGCGACGGGGCGGCGGAGCGGGCGCATGGCGAGATCGTAGGACGGCGCGCGGGCCCGACCCGGGGCCTGCGCGTGCGTGAGACAGGTGGTCCACACCACCTTGTGCAACTCGTTGCACACGGCCAGACTGCTCGCCATGTCGCTCGAGCACGCCCTGCTGGTCTCGCTGCGCGAGCGCCCCGGCACCGGGATCGAGCTCGCCCGCCGCTTCGACCGCACCGTCGGCTTCTTCTGGCAGGCGACCCACCAGCAGATCTACCGCGTGCTGCGGCGCATGGAGGGTGACGGCTGGCTGGCCACCAGCGCGGGCGCGGGCCGCTCCACCGAGAAGCGCTACGACCTGACCGCGGCCGGGCGCGCCGAGCTGGCCCGCTGGATCGCCTCGCCCACCGACGTGGAGCCGCTGCGTTCCGAGGTCGCGGTCAAGATGCGCGGGGCGGCGTACGGCGACCGCGCCGCGCTGCTCGAGCAGCTGCGCGGCCTGCGCCTGGAGCACCAGGCCCGGCTGGTGCACTACGAGCAGCTCGAGCGCGAGCAGTTCCCCGACACCCCGCCGACCGGCGACCACGCCCGCGACGTGTGGCTGGTGCTGCGCGGCGGCATCCGCCAGGAGCAGTACTGGATCGCCTGGCTCACCGACTACCTCGACGCCTGGCAGCCCACCCCCACAGGAGACGACCGATGACCGAGACGGCAGCACCGCCCTACCCGCACCTGCTCGCCCCCCTGACCATCGGCGGGCTGACCCTGCGCAACCGCGTGGTGATGGGCTCGATGCACACCGGGCTGGAGGACCACGCGTGGGACCTGCCCAAGCTCGCGGCGTACGCCGCCGAGCGCGCCCGCGGCGAGGTGGGCCTCATCGTCACCGGCGGCTTCGCGGTCTCCAAGCGCGGCTGGCTCAAGCCCTTCGCCGGAGAGATGACCTCCCGCATGGACGCCGCCCGCCACCGCCAGGTGACCGGCGCGGTGCACGACGAGGGCGGCGCCATCGCGCTGCAGCTGCTCCACGCGGGCCGCTACGGCTACACGCCGATCTCGGAGTCGGCGAGCGCCAGCAGGTCCCCGATCACGCCCTTCACGGCGCGGGCGATGAGCAGCAAGCAGGTCGACCGCACGGCCACCGCCTTCGCGGAGTCGGCGCGGCTCGCGCAGAAGGCGGGCTACGACGCGATCGAGGTGATGGGCTCGGAGGGCTACCTGATCAACCAGTTCCTCGCCGCGCGCACCAACCACCGCGACGACGAGTGGGGCGGCACCGCCACCCGCCGGATGCGCTTCCCGGTCGAGGTGGTGCGCCGCACCCGCGAGCTGGTGGGCGAGGACTTCCCGATCGTCTACCGGCTCTCGCTGCTCGACCTCGTCGAGGACGGCCAGACCTGGGAGGAGACCGTCGAGCTCGCGCTGCTGCTGGAGGACGCCGGCGCGTCGGTGATCAACACCGGCATCGGCTGGCACGAGGCGCGGGTGCCCACGATCATCACCCAGGTGCCGCGAGGCGCGTGGTCGTGGACGACGCGGCGGCTGCGCGAGGAGCTGACCATCCCGGTCTGCGCCTCCAACCGCATCAACACCCCCGAGCTGGCCGAGCAGCTGCTCGCCGACGGCTCGGCCGACCTGGTCTCGATGGCGCGGCCGCTGCTCGCCGACCCCGACTTCGTGGCCAAGGCGGCGCAGGGCCGCGCCGACGAGATCAACACCTGCATCGCCTGCAACCAGGCCTGCCTCGACCACGTCTTCGACAACAAGCGCGCCTCCTGCCTGGTCAACCCCCGCGCCTGCCACGAGACCGAGGTGGTGCTGCTCCCCACCCCGACCGCCCGGACCCGCACCGTCGCCGTGGTGGGTGCCGGCCCCGCGGGCCTCTCGGCCGCCTGCTCCTACGCCGAGCGCGGCTACGCCGTGACGCTGCTGGAGGCCGAGGCCGAGGTCGGCGGGCAGTTCCGGCTCGCGATGCGGATCCCCGGCAAGGAGGAGTTCGCCGAGACGCTGCGCTACTTCACCCGGCGCCTCGAGGTGCTCGGCGTCGAGGTGCGCCTCGGCGCCCGGGCCACCGCCGCCGGCCTCGCGGCGTACGACGAGGTCGTGGTGGCCACCGGCGTCGAGCCGCGGATCCCCGCGATCCCCGGCATCGAGCGGGCCGTGCCGTACGCCGACGCGCTGCTCGGCGCCCGCGAGCTCGGCCCCCGGGTCGCGGTGATCGGCGCGGGCGGCATCGGCGTCGACGTCGCGCACTGGCTCACCCACGTGCCCGAGACGACCGAGGAGTGGCTGGCGCACTGGGGCGTCGGCGACCCCTCGCTGCACCGCGGCGGCCTCACCGAGCCCAAGCCGCGCGAGACGGCGCGCGAGGTGTGGCTGGTGCAGCGCAAGACCACGCCGGTCGGCGTCGGCCTGGGCAAGACCTCCGGCTGGGCCCACCGCGCGGTGCTGAAGCAGTCGGGGGTGCGGCAGGTGCGCGGGGCGACCTACGACCTGGTCGACGAGCGGGGGCTGCACGTCAGCGTCGACGGCGTCCCGCAGCTGCTGGAGGTCGACGACGTGGTGGTCTGCGCCGGCCAGGAGTCGGTGCGCGACCTCTACGACGAGCTGCTCGCCGCCGGCCGCGAGCCCGGCGCCACCGTGCACCTCATCGGCGGCGCCGACCTGGCCGCCGAGCTCGACGCCAAGCGCGCGATCGACCAGGGCCTGCGCCTCGCGGCGTCGCGCTGAGCGCGCCCCTCAGGGGGTGCGGCGCGCGCGGAGCCAGGCGCCGAGCAGCGAGGCGAGGAGCAGGGTGACGCCGGTGAGCAGCACGGCGCCCACCGCGCCGAGTCCGCCGTCGGTCCAGTCGGTGACGGCCTCGGGCACGACGACCGTGACGGCGACGACGGCGACCGCGAGGTAGGGCCAGGCGTGCCGGGCGACGTAGGCCAGCATCCCGGCGACCACGACTCCCGCGGTGAGCAGGTAGGCCAGCCAGGACCAGTCGGAGTCGAAGACGGGGGCCTGGGCGGCGGCGAGCGCCAGGCCGGCGCCCAGCACGCGGGCCAGCACGGGCTCGTCGAAGACGCCCCGCTCGGCCAGCGCCAGCCAGCCCAGGGCCACCACCATCAGCGCGAGCGCGACGGCGGGGGCGGCGAGGTCCTCTGGGACCGGCCCGACCAGCGTGGTCGCGACCGTGGTGATCGCGACGCCCGCCCCGAGCAGGCCGAGGGCGGTGGGGGCGAGCCGGTAGCCCACCACGACGACGAGGAGGCCCGCGAGAGCCGCGCTCAGCGTGGTGACGTCGAGACCGGGGTCGCGCCAGTCGGGGGTGCCGCCGGCGCGGTCGACCACCAGGCCGACGAGGCCCGCGGTGGCGAGGGCGGCGCCGGTGAGCAGCGTGCCGGCCAGCCGGCGGCGACCGTCGTGACCGGTGCCGGCGACGACCACGCCGACGCCGCCCGCGGCCAGCGCGAGGCCGGCCACGGCGAGCAGCGTCACCTGGGCGCCGAAGGAGAGGTCGCCCCAGAAGGTCAGGCCGAAGAGACCGCCGGCGGCGAGCACCAGCGCCGCGCCGAGGTAGGCCACGACCTCGACGAGGGACGACATGCCCGACGCGGAGGGGCGGGCACCGGGCTGGCGCAGCGCGGCCGCGACCACGTCACGGGCACGGTCGCGCAGGGCCGGGTCGAGGAGCCGGGCGTCGACCAGGGCGTCGACGACGTGGTCGGGCTGCGCGGCCGTCGGGGCCGGCGCGGGTGCGGGTGCGGTGCTCATGTGCTGATGGTGGCCCCGATCGGGCCCCGGGCACCATGAGCACTGCTACTCAACCCGCCGGGTCATCGGTCCTCGACGAAGCCCTCCGACTTCAGCCAGTCGTAGGCCACCTCGGCGGGCTCGCGCCCGTCGACGTCGATCTCGGCGTTGAGCTCGATCAGGACCTCGTCGGTGAGCTCCTCGGTGACCGGCGCCAGGAGGTCCTCGATCTGCGGGTACTCCTGGTAGACCTCGTCGCGCAGCACCATCGAGACGTTGTACTTGGGGAAGAACTCCCGGTCGTCCTCGAGCACCTTCAGGTCGAGGGCGAGGATCCGCCCGTCGGTGGTGAAGACCTCGCCGAAGCTGCAGTCGCCGCCGGCGGTGGCGTCGTAGATGGCACCGGTCTGCAGCACCAGCAGGTTGTCGCGGGGCACGCCGTCGCGCTCGCCGAGCGGCACGTCGTAGGTCTCGAGCATGCCGGGCAGACCGTCGGGTCGGTTGAGCAGCTCGGACTCCACGCACATCGTGCGCTCCTCGACCGGCACGTCGGCCAGCTGGGAGAGCCGGTCGATCCCCCCGAGGCGCTCGTCGGTCTCCTTGGTCACCGCGAAGCCGTAGGTGTTGTTCATCGGCGCCGGGGGGAGCCAGGCGAGGTCGTTCTCCTCCAGGTCGCGGTCGCGCACCGCCTCGTACTGCTCCTGCTCGTCGGGGATCGGCTCCTGCTCGCCGAGGTAGGTGATCCAGCCGGTGCCGGTGTACTCCCACATGGCGTCGATCTGGCCGTCGAGCATGGCCTGGCGGGCCGAGGCGCTGCCGGGGATGTTGGTCAGGTCGGTCACGTCGGCGCCGGCCGACTGCAGCATGATGATCGCCATCTTGCCGAGCAGGATGTTCTCGCTGAAGTTCTTCGAGCCCACCGCGATCGAGGCGCCCTCCAGCGACTCCACGTCGGCGACGTCGCCCACCAGCTGCCCGGTCGGCACGAAGCCGCCGGCCGTCGGGAGCCCGCAGCCGGAGACCAGCACCGCGAGCGACAGGGCGAGTCCGGTCAGGACGGGGGTACGGCGGCGCACGGGGTCACACTCCCTTGGGTCGGGCGACCAGCTCGAGCACGCGCCCGAGCCACTCGATGAGCAGGGCGAGCAGCGCGACGAGGATCGCGCCCCAGACGATGACGGGGTAGCGCAGCAGCGAGATGCCGGTCTGGATCGTGCCGCCGAGCCCGCCGGCGCCGATGAAGGTCGCCAGGGTCGCCGTGCCGACCAGCAGCACCAGCGCGGTGCGCACGCCGGTCATGATGACCGGGAGCGCGAGGGGCAGCTCGACGCGCAGCAGCACCGACCACGACGACATCCCGAGGCCGCGGCCGGCCTCGACCAGCGTGCGGTCGACGCCGTTGAGCCCCACGATCGTGTTGGCCAGCACGGGCAGGATCGCGTAGACGGTCAGCGCCCCCACCGCGGTCCAGAAGCCGAAGCCGAACCAGATGGCGGCCAGGACGATCAGGCCCACCGACGGCGCGGCCTGGCCGGCGTTGGCGACCCCGACGACCGGCGTCGCGAGGAAGCGCGTGCGCGGCCGGGTGAGCAGCACGCCCAGCGGCACCGCGATCGCCACCACGAGCAGCGCCGCGACGAAGGTGAGCACCAGGTGCTCCCCGGTCTGGGCGAAGACGGTGCCGTAGCCGAGGGCGTTGTTGACCACCACGTCGTCGGCGTACGTCGAGGAGGTCTGCACGTAGAAGGCGTAGGCGGCGAAGCCGATCACCACGATCACGGGGATCGCGAAGAGCACGATCAGCGTCTCGGCGTTGACCCGGTCGCGCCAGCGCGCCCGCCGGGGGGCGTCCGGCGAGGTGTCGGCGTCGGGCGCCTCGGTGTCGATGGTGTCGACGGTGTCGGCGCTCACGAGCCGCTGCCCTCGTCGGCGAGCGCCTCCTGCTGCTGCCGCATGAAGGAGGTGACGGTGTCGAACCAGACCACACCGAGGTAGCGGTCGCGGTCGCCGGTGACGACCGCGGCGCCGTGGCTGCTGGTGAGCATGGTGTCGAGCGCGTCGTTGAGGGTGGCGCGGTGGTCGAGGTTGACCAGGTCCTCCTCGCCGCGGTGGATCGTCTCGCCCTTGAGCTGGCGCAGCCACGGCCAGGCCGTGGGCCGGTCGTGCTCGTCGAGCACGATCAGGTGGTCGTGCCCGGCCGCCTGGGCGCGGCTGCGGGCCTCGGCCGTCGACTCGCCCACGCGCGCGGTGGTGACCTCGGAGAGCTCGAGCTCGGCGATGCGGGTCAGCGAGAGCTGCTTGAGCGAGGAGCCCGCGCCCACGAAGTCGGCGACGAAGTCGTTGGCGGGGCTGGCCAGCACCGCCTCGGGGGCGTCGTACTGCGCGACCTGCGCGCCCTCCTGGAGGATGAGGATGCGGTCGCCGAGCTTGATCGCCTCGTCGATGTCGTGGGTGACGCACACGATGGTCTTGCGCAGCTCGCGCTGGATGGAGAGCAGCTCGTCCTGCAGCCGCTGCCGGGTGATCGGGTCGACGGCGCCGAAGGGCTCGTCCATCAGGATCACGGGCGGGTCGGCCGCCAGGCCGCGGGCCACACCCACGCGCTGCTGCTGGCCACCGGAGAGCTCGCGGGGGTAGCGGTCGCGGTAGCGGGAGGGGTCCAGGCTCACCAGCTCGAGCAGCTCATCGGTGCGCTGCCGGATGCGGTCGGCGTCCCAGCCGAGCATCTTCGGCACGATCGCGATGTTCTTGGCCACCGTCATGTGGGGGAAGAGGCTGCCGCCCTGGATGACGTAGCCGATGGTGCGGCGCAGCTCGTCGGCGCTGCGCGAGCGCACGTCGTCG
The DNA here is from genome assembly GCA_052040065.1 of Marmoricola sp. Taxonomy (GTDB): domain Bacteria; phylum Actinomycetota; class Actinomycetes; order Propionibacteriales; family Nocardioidaceae; genus Marmoricola. The sequence continues at coordinate 13,526 of JBQGFI010000501.1, read as the reverse complement.
CCACCGATGGTGATGGTGCCCGAGGTCGGCTCGATGAGCCGGTTGATCATCTTCAGCGAGGTGGTCTTGCCGCAGCCCGAGGGACCGACGAACATCACGATCTCGCCCGCCGGGATGGTCAGGCTCAGCGACCCGACGGCCGAGACCTCCTGGCCCGGGTAGGTCTTGGTGACGTCCTCGAGCCGGATCTCGGCGCCGCTGATCTCGCTCGCGCCGGAGCCCGTCGCAGGACCGGACGTGGGGCCGGAGGTGGGGCCGGACGTGGGGTCGTCGGTGAGGGTCATGCGCGGATTCCCTTCGAGGTGGTGGCGCGCCCGAGGACGAGGAGGAGGACGTCGAGGACCAGGGCGATCACGACCGAGGCGATGACGGCGATGATCACGTAGTTGAGGGCGTTGGCCCCGCCGATCTGGGTGAGGCCGGTGAAGATCCAGTCACCGAACCCGGGGCCGCGGACGTACGCCGCGATCGCCGCGACGCCGATCGACATCTGCGTGGAGACGCGGACGCCGGCCAGGATCACCGGCCACGCCAGGGGCAGCTGGACCTTGCGGAGCACGGCGACCTCGCTCATGCCCATGCCGCGGCCCGACTCCACGAGCGTGGGGTCGACGCCCTGCAGGCCCACGACGGCGTTGCGCATGACCGGGAAGACGGCGTAGAAGGTGATGCAGACCAGGGCGGTGGTCGAGCCGATGCCCGTGAGCGGCAGCAGCAGCCCGACGAGCGCGAAGGACGGCAGCGTCAGGCCGATCGAGCTGATCGCGTTGGCGACCGGCGCCAGGCGGGGCGCCCGGGTGACGGCCACGGCCACCGCCACGCCGACCACGGTGCCGATCAGCACCGCGAGCACCACGATGAGCGCGTGGCCGTAGGCCAGCGCCCAGAACTGCGGCTGCCGGTCGAGGAAGAACTGCCACACGGTCCGGATCCCCCCTTCGTCGCCCAGGGGTCCCGGTCCCGAGCACAGGTGCACGGCTCGTACCCCGGTCTCCGCGGATGATGCGCGTGTGACGGGTGGGTCCCGAGGGATCGGGGCGTGCGGCACCCGACCGCGCCGCCCACGCGGCTGCGACCATGGCCGGGTGATCGAGGTGCGTGCGTCGGACTCGCGGTTCAGGACGCTCGACGAGGGGCGGGAGACCCGCCACTCCTTCTCCTTCGGCGCCCACTACGACCCGCGCGACGTCGGCTTCGCCTCGCTCGTCGCGCACAACGACGAGCGGCTCCCGCCCGGCACCGGGTACGCCGAGCACCCCCACGCCGACACCGAGATCGTCAGCTGGGTCGTCGAGGGCGCGCTGCGGCACACCTCGACCGTCGGCTCGGGCGTGCTGCCGGTCGGGTCGGCACAGCTGCTCTCGGCCGGGTCGGGCGTGGTGCACAGCGAGGTCGCCGACGGGCCCGCGACTCGCTTCGTGCAGGCCTGGGTGCGCCCGTCGGCCTCCGGTACGCCGCCGCGGTGGGCCAGCGCCCCGGTCGAGGCCGGCCCGGCGTGGACCTGCCTGGCCGGACCCGGCGGCGTGCTCCCCCTGGGTGCGGACGGCGCCGCGCTGCACGTCGCCTCGCTGCAGGAGGGGGTCCGCCTGGCGCTGCCGGACGCCGCCCGGCTCCACCTCTTCGTGGTCGCGACCGGCCCGTCGGACGGGCTGATGCTCGGCGAGCGCCGGCTCGTCGACGGCGACGCCGCGCGGCAGCTCGACGAGGGCGCCCGCACGATCACCGGCGCCGGCTCCTGCCAGGCGCTGGTCTGGTCCTTCCGCTAGCGCCCCTCCGCCCCGGCTGCCGGCGTCCCAGGCGGATCGGCGGTCAGGGGACGAGGATCCCGGGGTTGAGCACGCCGGCGGGGTCGAGCTCGGCCTTGAGGGCGCGGAGCATCCGGACGCCGACGGGGCCGATCTCCTGCGCCAGCCACGGCCGGTGGTCGCGGCCGACGGCGTGGTGGTGGGTGATGGAGCCGCCGTGGGCCAGCATCGCGTCGGACGCCGCCCGCTTGGCGTCGAGCCACCGGGTCAGGGGGTCCTCGCCCTGGGCCGTGGCGACGGTGAAGTAGAGCGAGGCGCCGGTCTCGTAGACGTGGGAGACGTGGCAGAGCACCAGCGTCGCCTCGCCGAGCGACGCGGTGAGCGCCGCGCGCACCGCGTCGTACAGCTCCTGCAGCCGCGACCACCACGTGACCGTCTCGAGGGTCTCCACGAGCACGCCGACGTCGAGCAGCGCGTCGCGGAGGTAGGGGCCGTCGTAGCGGCCACGGGCCCAGCCGTCGTCCTCGCCGAGCGGGGTGCCGCCGGCCTCGGCGAGCACCGCGGAGCACGTCGCACGTCGCGCGGCGACCACGGCCGCGGTGCCCTCGTAGCCGGTGACGACGAGGCAGCCGCCGGTGGACTCCGCGCCGACCTGGTCGGGGGTGGCGAGGTTGACCGCGGTCTCGGTCTCGTCACTCAGCCGCAGCACCGTCGGCGTGACCCCGGACTGCGCGAGCGCGCGCAGCGCCTCGACACCCTCGGCGAAGGAGCCGAAGCGCCAGCGCTCGTGCACCCGGGTGTCGGGCACGCGCCGCACGCGCACGGTGACGGCGGTGACGACGCCGAAGGCGCCCTCGGAGCCCAGCAGCACCTGCCGCAGGTCGGGGCCGGCCGCCGTCGCGGGGCCGCGGTCGAGCACCAGCTCGCCCACCGGGGTGGCGACGCGCAGCCCCAGCACCAGCGCGTCGAAGCGGCCGTAGCCGCTGGAGGCCTGGCCGGAGGAGCGGGTGGCGGCGAAGCCGCCGATGGTGGCGTGCTCGAAGCTCTGCGGGAGGTGACCGAGCGTCAGCCCGTGGGCCCCGAGCAGTGCCTCGGCCTGGGGTCCGCGCAGCCCCGGCTCCAGGGTCGCGGTCATCGAGACGGCGTCGACCTCGAGCAGCCGGTCGAGCCGTCGCAGGTCGAGGCTGAGCACGCCGGCGTAGCCCTCGCGCGCGGCCTGGAGCCCGCCGACGACGGAGGTGCCGCCACCGAACGGCACGACCGCGACCCGGTGGTCGCCCGCCCAGGCCAGCACGGCGGCGACCTCGTCGTGCGAGCCGGGACGCACGACCGCCCCGGGGGCGTCGCTGCCGTCGCCGGCGCGCAGCCGGAGCAGGTCGGGCGTCGACTTGCCGCGGGTGCGCCGGAGCCGGGTGGCGTGGTCGACCAGCACGTGCTCGTCGCCGACCAGCGCCCGCAAGCCGGCAAGGAGGGGCTCGGCGAGCGGCTCGCCCAGCGCGACGGTCTCCTCGGCCACGGTCGGGGTCTCCCGCGTCCCGAGGAAGGCGTCGACCAGGGCGTGCGCGGCCTCGGGCAGCGCAGCGGCCCGCTCGGGCACGCCCCAGCGCGACCAGTGCATCTCGGGGGCGGGCGTGGCGGGTCGCTCGGGCGTCATGCGTTACAGTGTGACACATGACGTCCATCCGTCACATCACCGCGCCCGAGGAGCGCTACCTCGACGCCGCCCGCGAGGCGATCCTGGCGGTCGGGTGGAGCCGCACCACGCTCACCGACATCGCGCGGCGCGCCGGGGTGAGCCGGATGACGCTCTACCGGCGCTGGCCCGACACCGGGACGCTGCTCGCCGACCTGATGACCCGCGAGTGGGAGCGCACCGTGACGCAGGCGCTGGCCGGGACCTCGAGCGCGAGCGCCGCCGACCGGGCCGACGCCGTGGTCGCCGGCGTCGTCGCGCTCCGCGACGACCCGCTGCTGCGCCGCATCGTCGACGTCGACCCCGAGACCCTGCTCCCCTACCTGCTCGACCGGCGCGGCCGCAGCCAGGAGCTGCTCGCCGCGCTCCTCGCCGACGCGATCGGCGAGGCCCAGCGGACGGGAGCGCTGCGACCGGGCGACCCGGCACTGCTGGCGCGCTCGCTGCTGCTGGCCAGCCAGGGCTTCCTGCTCTCGGCGCACACCATGACCGCGTCCGGCGAGCGTGGCGGGGACGTGTCGGCGTACGACGCCGAGCTGCGCGCGCTGGTGCGGGGCTACCTCTCGTGAGCCTCCCCGCCCTCGGCAGCGGCCTCGACGACCTGCCCGGCGACCTGCCCGACGACACCGACGTGCTGGTGGTCGGGCTCGGGATCACCGGCGCCGGGGTCGCCCTCGACGCCGCCGCGCGCGGGCTGCGCGTGCTGGCGGTCGACGCCCACGACGTCGCCTTCGGCACCAGCCGGTGGAGCTCCAAGCTGGTGCACGGCGGCCTGCGCTACCTCGCCCACGGCCAGGTCGGCGTCGCGCACGAGAGCGCGGTCGAGCGTGGGGTCCTGATGGAGCGCACCGCGCCCCACCTGGTGCGGGCGCTGCCCATGGTGCTCCCGCTGCACGCGCAGGTCGGCCGGGGCGACGCCCTGCTCGCCGCGACCGGGCTGCGCGCCGGCGACGTGCTGCGGCGGGCGGCGGGCACCCGGCGCGCGACGCTCCCGCGGCCGCGACGCCTCGGTGTCGCCGAGACCACCGCGCTCGCCCCCGCCGTACGCCGCGACGGCCTGCGGGGGTCGCTGCTCTCGTGGGACGGCCAGCTCGAGGACGACGCCCGCCTGGTCCTCGCCGTCGCCAGGACCGCCGTGCGCGAGGGGGCGGTGGTGCGCACCGGCGTGCGCGCCGACGCGCTCGACGCGACCGGGGCGACGCTGACCGTCGTCCGCACCGGGGCCTCGCTGCGGGTGCGGGCCCGCGTGGTGGTCAACGCCGCGGGCGTCTGGGCCGGCGGGCTGGTGCCGGGCGTGCGCCTGCGCCCGAGCCGGGGCACCCACGTGGTGCTGCGCGGCGAGACCCTGCCGGGGTCGAGCGCGGTGATGGCGCCGGTCCCGGGCTCGCGCAACCGCTTCGTCTTCGCGCTGCCCCAGCCCGACGGCCTGGTCTACGCGGGGCTGACCGACGAGCCGGTCGAGTCTGTCGAGGACGTGCCGTCGGTCCCGGAGGCCGACGTCGACTTCCTGCTCCGGGTGCTCGCGCCGGTGCTCGAGCACCCGCCCGGTCCCGCCGACGTGGTGGGCGCCTTCGCCGGCCTGCGGCCGCTGCTGCACGCGGAGGGCGCCAGCGCGGACCTCTCCCGGCGCCACGCGGTGCTCACCCACGGCGGCGTCGTCACCGTCGTCGGCGGCAAGCTCACCACCTACCGGCGGATGGCGCAGGACGCGGTCGACGTCGCCGTCCGGGTCGCCGACCTGCGCGCCGCACCCTGCCGCACCCGCGCCCTGCCCCTCGTCGGGGCGGTGGGGGAGCCGGCCCGGGCGGAGGCCCCCGGGAGGCTGGTCCGCCGCTTCGGCGCGGAGGCCGCCGAGGTCGTGGCCTCGGCCGCCACGACCACCGGCCTGACGCCCGCCGCGGTCGCCGCGCCCGCCGCGCCGGACACCACCGTGACCCTGGCCGAGCTCGTCTTCGGCGTCACCCACGAGGCCGCTCGCACCGTCGAGGACCTGCTGGAGCGGCGCACGCGCGTGGGCCTGGTGGCGTCCGACGCCGAGGCGCTGCGGCCCGCCGCGCAGCGCGCCCTCGACCTCGCGCGGCCCTCGGGCCGCTGACCCGCTACACCGCGCCTGCGGGGCCGACCAGCGAGTCGCGCACGGCGCGGGCGGCGCGCAGGCCGCTGGTCAGCGCACCGGCGATGCCGGGGTGCTCGCGGTGGTCGCCGGCGACGACGACGCCGTCGCCGAGGTCGACCTCGCGACCGGCGATGTACGGCGGACGGGACGCCGGCCACGCCGCCTGGTGGGCGTGCCGGGTGACCAGCTGCCACGCGGCGGTGTCGGCGTGGAAGAGCTCCCCCAGCTGGCGGCGGACGTCGGCCTCGGTCTCGGCGCCGGCCTCGTGGTCGGGCGCCGGCACCGAGACGGCCGCGACCAGGGCCTGCTGGGGCGGGGCGTAGCGGGGGGCGACGTTGGAGACCACGAGGGCGTGCGAGAGCGGGCCGCCCGCCGCCCCGAGCGGGTTGACGAAGGTGGTCTTGAGGGTCGTCGGGGGCGACGCCATCGCGAACCACCACGTGGCCACCGCGCGCATCGCCGGCGCACCGATGCCGAGCAGCTGCGAGGCGACGAGCGGCTCGGTCGCGACGACGACGGTGCGGGCGCGCAGCTCGCCGTGGTCGGTGACGACCGTGACGCCGGCGCCGTCGTCCCGGCGCACCGCCCGCACGCCGACCCCCACCTCGACCCGCACGCTCAGCGCGAGCGCGAGCTGGTCGGGCAGCGACTGCATGCCGAGGGCCGGGAGCGCCGGCCGGCCCTCGCGCCGCCGCTGGAGCACGGTCATGGCGTACTGGTAGGAGGTGCGGAGGTCGTCGTCGCCGAAGAGCAGCCGGAAGGCCGGGCGCAGCACCTCCTCGCGCAGCCGGCCCTCGACGCCGTGCCGGTCGAGCGACTCCCCGAGCGTCATGTCGGCGCCCGCCGCGATGCGCTCGGGCGGACGACGCATCGGCTCGCTCCACCGCAGCAGGCGCGCGACGTCCTGCGGTCGGCCGAAGCCCCCGCGGATGCCGTGCACGAGCGCGGCCTGCGAGCCCTGCAGGGTCCGGTAGCCGTCCGGGTGCGCGACGACGAGGCCGCGCTCGATCGGACGCGGGTTGAGGGCGGCGACGTCGAGCGCGTCACGCAGCACGGGGTGGGCCGCGTCGATCCACGACAGCCCGCGGTCGCAGCGGAAGCCGTCGACGACGTCGGTGCCGACCCTGCCCCCGACGCGGTCGGAGCGCTCCAGGACGCGCACGGTCAGGCCGGCCTCGTCGAGCAGCCGGGCACATGCGAGACCTGCGACGCCGGCTCCGACCACGGCCACGTCGGCCACGTCAGAGGCGTCCATAGGGGGCGAGTATCTCCCAGCCGCGAGGCGCCCACACCCGGGCCGACGATCGGCGACGCGATGGTCCAGACCAGCGGTTGCGCCCGGTCAGCCCCGGGGCCCGGAGCCCGTCGCGTGGGCAGGACAGCCGGGCGCGAAGGTGCCGAGGCCCGCCACGTCGTACCCCTGGGGGTAGCTGCGGAACCAGCCGAGGTCGCTGGCCCACCGGGGCCGGCCGCGGCTCGGGAGCAGGCGCAGCAGCCGGGCGCGCGCCCGCATCCCCGCGCGGACCAGGACCCGCTCCCACCGGCGCGGCCGCGGGTAGCCGAGCGCGCGGAGCAGCGGCTCGTCCATCAGCGCGAGGGCGGCGCGGCGCACCACTGCCGCCGGCAGCCAGGAGCCGGGCGGGAAGGTCGTCATCAGCCGCAGCGTGGAGTCGGCGACGCGCCGGGCACCCTCGTCGAAGGCGAAGTGCTCGGCCTCGTGGTCGTCGAGGAGGCGGGCGAAGCCGTCGAAGTCCTCCGGCAGGTCGCGGATCGCCATGTGCCGCCCGAGCTCGCGGTAGTAGTGCACGCTCGCGGCCACCTCGTGCTCGGTCAGCGGACGGAAGCCCCACTGGTCGATCCACCGCTTCGGCACCACGACGAAGGTCGCCAGCACGTAGCGCATGTCGTCGTCGCCGATGTCGTAGCGCGCGTGCATCTGGTTGACCCGCCGGATCGCAGCACGCCCGCGCTCGTGCTCGAGGCCGTGCCGCTGCACCTCCTCGAGCAGCAGGCCGGTGTCGTCGTAGCGCTTCTGCACCCGCTCGGTGAACTCGCCGGTGGTGGCGAGCAGCCCCCCGATGGACGGCACGGCGAAGGTGCGGAAGAGCGCGAACGACAGCGCCTGCACGGTGTCCCAGGGGTAGTCGTGCGCCGCGACGCCCAGCAGGATCTCGCGGGCGTCGTCCACCGGGTCCAGCCGCATGCTGCGCCGCGCCCAGTGGTCTCGAGCCACGAACCGCGACATGACGATGACAGTACTGCTGTCATCGTCGTCGCGTCACCCCCTCGCCGGCCCGAGGAAGTCGCGGAGCAGCGGGCCGGCGGTGCCGGAGCCGGAGTCGCCGGTCTCGACGAAGACGGCCACGGCGAGGTCGTCGCGGGCGGCGACCATCCAGGCGTGGGTCTGCGGGGGCTGCTCCTCGCCGTACTCCGCCGTACCGGTCTTGGCGTACGTCGCCAGCCCCTGCAGCGAGGTGCCGCTGCCGCGCTCGACGACCGCGGCGAGCATCCGCTGCAGCTGCCGTGCCTCCTGCGCGGTCAGGGGCTGCTCGGGCTCGGTCGGGGTGACCTCGACCTCCGGCAGCAGCCGCGGCAGCACCGTCTCGCCGGCCGCGACCGAGGCGACCACGGTGGCCATCGCCAGCGGCGACGCGAGCACGGTGCCCTGGCCGATCATGTCGGCGGCGGCGCCGGTGTCGGTCTCGGCGGGTGGCACCTGCCCGAAGTACGCCGGGAAGCCGACCGCCTGGTCGACGCCGAGCCCGAGCGAGGCCGCCGCCTGGGCCAGGGCGTCGTCACCGAGCCGCTCGGCCTGGGAGATGAAGGCGGTGTTGCAGGAGTTGGCCACCGCGGTCTCCAGGGTGACCTCCCCGAGGCCGGAGGCGGGGTAGTCGTCGTAGTTCTCGAAGACCCGCCCGTCGACCGAGGTCGTGGTCGGGCACGGCAGCACGCTCTGCGGGGTGAGGCCGTCGCGCAGCAGTGCCAGGCTGCTGACGACCTTGAAGGTCGAGCCCGGGGCGTACTGCCCGAAGGTCGCCGTGTTGTAGCCCTCGGAGCCGGGACCGCTGGCCGCCGCCAGCACCTCGCCGGTGCCCGGGCGCAGCGCGACCAGTCCGCTGGCGGGCCCGACGTCGGCCAGCACCTGCTGCGCCCGGGCCTGCAGCCCGCGGTCCAGCGAGGTGCGCAGCGGCGTGCCGGCCACCGGCTCGACCTCCCAGACCCGCTCGGGCTCGCCCTCCTCGGGCACCCGCTCGACCGTGACGCCTGGGGTGCCGGCCAGCTGCTCGTCGTAGCGCCGCTGCAGCCCGGAGACCCCGACCTCGTCACCCGCGCGCACGCGGCCGTCGCTCTCCTCCACGATCTCCGCGGTCGCCTCGCCCACCGAGCCGAGCAGGGCCGCGGCGAAGTCGCGGCTGGGCGCCAGCGGCAGCGTGTCGTCGACCAGCAGCGCGCCCTCCACCGCCTCGAGACGGCCGCGCAGTGCGGGGGCGAGGTCGGCCTCGCGCAGCACCACGGCCTCCACGAAGGCCCGCTCCCCCGCGTCGCGCACCCGCCGGGCGTACGCCGCGGCGTCGACCTCGAGCAGCCCGGCCACCGCGCGGGCCGCCGCGACGGCCTGCCGCGGCCGCAGGCCCTCCTTGCTGACCCCCACCCGCACGACCGGTCGTGGCTCCACCAGCACGTCGCCGCCCGCGCCCAGCACCTCGCCGCGGTCGGCCGCCACGCGCGTGGCGACCAGGCGGTCCCCCGGTGCGAGGTCGGGGGCGACCAGGGCGGGATCCCACCGCACCTGCCAGGTGTCGCCCGCCTGCGCGAGGGCGACCTCCGCGTCGTACTCCCAGGTGTCGGCGCCGAGGTCCCAGCTCCAGCGCAGCGTCGCGCGGCCGCCTCCGTCGACGCTCTCGGCCTCGGTGACCGACACCTGCGGATCGGTCCCGAGCCCGCGCACGACCTCCTCGTACGCCGCCACCGACGCGTCGCGGTCGGTCAGGGGCGCCTCGTCGGGCGTGCCCTCGGTGAAGGCGGACGCCGCGCGCTCGGCCGCCGACCGCACCTCGTCGGTGTCGTCCCAGGGCGCGGCGCAGCCGCTCATCGCACTGAGCACCAGCAGGACGGCACCGGTGGGGATGCCGAGCGAGGAGTGTCGGGGCATGAGGAGATTCGACCACGTCGGCGACACCCGGGAAGCCCCCGTCGGGGTCCGATGGTCTGTGCCACGCCGACCGACCGACGGCGGGAGGGCGGCCGGCGCGACACAGGTCTCGAGGGGCCGGCTGCTCGACCTCCCGCCCTGTACCCCCGGTCCCGCCGCCTGACACGGCGCGATCTCCGTCGGCCCGGAGCGGGTCCCGACGGGCTCGACCGGCGGCGACTACCGGTGGTGCTTGGCGATCAGCTGGGCGGCGACGTCGGCGACCTTGAGGTTCATCTCCTGGGAGACCTTCGCGAGCAGCCCGAAGGCCTCGTCGGCGTCGACCTCGTGCATCGCCATCAGCAGGCCCACGGCCTTGCCGATCTCGCGGTTGCTCTCCAGCCCGAGGCGCAGCGTGCTGGCCTCCTCGCCGCGGTCGGCCGCGGCCAGCGCGACGGAGGCGAAGGACGAGAGCAGCGAGGCCTGGTCGAGCGAGACCGGCCGCAGCCCGCCCGTGGTGTCGCTGAAGATGTTCAGCGCCCCGACCTTCGCGCCGTCCTGCCGGATCCGGAAGCCCGCCATGCCCTCGAGACCGAGGTCGGCCCGGAGCCGGGTGGCCAGGCCCGGCCACTGGCAGCCGTCCTGGAGGTCGTTGCAGAAGTGCGCGTCGGGCTGGTCGTCGTCGATGGCGTCGAGGCAGGGGCCCTCCCCCAGCTCCAGCTCGAGGGCGTCGGCGGCCAGGGCGATCTCGTCGGACGCCGCCGCGGTGCGCACCCGACCCTGGCGCCGCACCATGAGCGACGCGTGGTCGCAGCCCTCGACGAGCTCGACGGCGGCGTGGCACAGCGACTCCTGCACGCTCGTGTGCGAGTCACCGGAGTAGACGACCTCCGCGAGGGTGCGGAAGGTGGTCAGCAGCTCCGGCGCGAACGGTGTCGACATGGGTGGGCTCCCCTCATCAGCGCATCAGGAGCAGTCGTACCGGGCTCTCGATCCGACAGCAGGGGGCATCTTGACACGACACCCCGTCGGGACGCTGCGGGCCTCCCGCCCGAGCCGGGCTCCGGGGACCCTCGTGTTCACCGCGGTCGGCGGGGAACCCTAGGCTCGTGAGCGTGCTTCCCGAGATCCCCCGTCCCGCGCAGGGCGACGTCGTCGAGCTGATCCTGGCCGACCACCGCTTCTTCGAGGAGGTCCTGCGCGAGCTGCGCAACGACCAGAGCGACCGCGACGCGCTGCGCCGGCTGCTCTCCGAGGTGCTCGTCGCCCACGGCGAGGCCGAGGAGGCCCGCGTCTACCCGCAGCTGGAGCGCAAGGACGCCATCGACGAGGACGAGGCCGAGCACGGCGAGGAGGAGCACCGCGACATCTACGAGGCGCTGCTGCCCCTGCTCGAGTCGAGCGAGCTCTACGACGACGACTTCAGCCACGCCGTCCACGAGCTCTCCGAGACGCTGCTGCACCACCGCGACGAGGAGGAGCGCGACATCCTCAACCCCGCGCGCTCCGAGGTCGACGACGCCGAGCGGGCCCGGCTGGGCGAGGCCTGGCTCACCGAGCGAGCCCGGCTGCTCGACGAGGGCTGCGGCAGCGTCGAGCAGGTGAGGACGCTCCTCGGTGGGCGCTGAGCCGGCCGCGTGAGGTCGTTCCTGGCCGACACCCGACCGCTGCGCGACCGCCACTTCCGGCGGCTGTGGCTCGCCAACATCGTCACGGTGGTCGGCGCGCAGCTGACCGTCGTCGCGGTGCCCGCGCAGATCTACCAGCTCACCGGCTCCTCGGCGTACGTCGGTCTCACCGGCGTCTTCGGCCTGGTGCCGCTCGTCGTCTTCGGGCTCTGGGGCGGGGCACTGGCCGACGTGCTCGACCGCCGCACCCTGCTGGTGGTCACCACGCTCGGGCTGATCGCGACCGCGGCGCTCTTCTGGGTCTTCGCCGTCACCGGGTCGGAGAACGTCTGGCTGCTGCTCTCGCTCTTCTCGGTGCAGCAGGCCTTCTTCGCGGTCAACCAGCCGACCCGGGCGGCGGTGCTGCCCCGGCTGCTGCCCGCCGAGCTGCTGCCCGCGGCCAACGCGCTGAGCATGACCGTGATGCAGGCCGGGGCGATCGCCGGACCCCTGGTCGCGGGGGTGCTGATCCCCTTCACCGGCTTCGCCTGGCTCTACCTCATCGACACCGTCTCGCTGGTGCCGACGCTGCTCGCCGTGGTGGCCCTGCCGGCGCTGCCGATCGAGGGTCCGGTCGGGAGCATCGGCCTGAGGGGGGTCGTCGACGGCTTCGCCTACCTGCGCACCCAGCCCGTGCTCCTGATGAGCTTCGTGGTCGACATCATCGCGATGGTGTTCGGCATGCCGCGGGCGCTCTTCCCCGAGATCGCGCACCTCGACTTCGGCGGGCCCGAGAGCGGGGGCCTGGCCTTCGCGCTGCTCTTCGCCGGCATCCCCATCGGCGCCGTCCTGGGCGGCGTCTTCTCCGGGTGGGTCTCGCGCGTCGACCGCCACGGGCTCGCGGTCGTGGCCGCGATCGTGGTCTGGGGCCTTTCGATGACCGGCTTCGGCCTCGCGGTCGGCCTCGCGGCGGTGGCCCCCGCGGCCATGCTCACCGTCGCGGTGCTGATGCTCGTGGTCGGCGGGGCCGCCGACATGGTCTCGGCCGCCTTCCGCACCTCGATGCTGCAGACGGCGGCCGCCGACGCCGTGCGCGGGCGTCTCCAGGGCGTCTTCACCGTGGTGGTCGTCGGTGGTCCCCGGGTGGCCGACGTGATGCACGGCGCCGTCGCCGTGTCGGTCGGCACCGCGGTGGCCGCCGGCGGGGGTGGTGTGCTCGTGGTGCTGCTCACCGTCGCCGCCGTCGTGGCCTTCCCCGCCTTCGTGCGCTACCGCGTCAGCGAGGTCGTGGCCCGCAAGGTCTCCTGACCGCCGACCCGGCGCGGGTGTGCGCACACGGGACGGCTCGGCGTGCAGGAGAGCCGGGTCAGCGGGGCGGCGGGGCGGTGCTGTCGCGGACGACGAGCTCGGTGGGCAGCACCACGTCGGGGGGGACGGTGCCGGGGTCGTCGAGCTGGGCGAGCACGGCGGCGACGGCGGCGCGACCCTTGGCGACCACGTCCTGGCGCACCGTGGTCAGCGCGGGTCGCACCCGCACCGCGAGCGGGCTGTCGTCGTAGCCGACCACCGAGACGTCGTCGGGCACCCGGACCCCGCGGTCGGCCAGGGCCGTCACGAGGGCGGCGGCGACCGCGTCGGAGTAGCAGAGCACGGCGGTCGGCGGGTCGTCCCGGTCGAGCAGGGCGGGCACCAGGCCCTCCTCGAGCACCGGGCCGCGCTCGCGGTGCTGCACCACGAGCGGGTCGATGCCGGCGGGGGTCAGGGCGTCGGTCCAGCCCAGCACCCGCTCGCGCGAGACGTAGCCGGCGGAGAGGTCGGCGACCTCGTGCGGCCCGCCCTCCCCGGTGACGGCGAAGGAGACCAGCGCGATCCGGCGGTGGCCGAGGTCGACCAGGTGCTGCGCGGCGGCCCGCGCCCCGCCCCGGTCGTCGATGTTGACGTGCGCGTAGCCCTCCCGGTGCACCTGGTCGACCATCACCAGCGGCAGCCGGCGCTTGAGCAGCCAGTGGGTGCCGGGCGCGTCGGCGTCGCAGGAGTAGACGACCGCCGCGTCGAGGGGGACGTCGCGCGCCGGGATGCCCGCGCCAGGTGCGCGGTCGGCGTCGGTGGAGGTCAGCAGGGTCAGGGCGCGACCGGTGTCGTTGAGGCCGTCGGCGATCGCGCCGACGAAGGCGATGGCGACGTCGTCGGTGAAGGCGACCCTCAGCGAGTCGAAGAGCAGCACGCCGATCGA
>JBQGFI010000500.1:0-2207 GCA_052040065.1 Marmoricola sp. | reverse complement strand
CGGAGAGGCGACCGTGAAGACCTTCCAGCGACGTGACGGCAAGGTCTGGCTGCTCCCCCACAACGACGCCTACGACCCGATCGACGGCACGCACGCCACGATCCTCGGCAAGGTGACGGCGGTGCTCCGCCGGATGTGATCAGGTGGGCCTGGCGGGCCCACGTCGGCTTCCGGGAAATTGCCGCCGAAACCCACGAAATCGGTCACAATCGTCGGGTGTCTTCTCCGCGTGTCGCCAGGGCCGCGGCCTGCGCGGCCGTGGTGTCGCTCGGCCTCGCTGCCGTCTCCCACCTCGACGCGAACCCCGCGCCCGCGCAGCCACCCGTCGCCGTCACCACCGCGCGCCCGACCCCTGCCGCAGCTCCTGCTGCGACGGGCACGGAGGTCGCTCCGACGCCTGCGTCACGGCCCCGGTAGGCTCCGTCGCCCACACCGACAGCCACGATGCCCACCGCCGCTCCCCCGGACGGCGGGGTGCCCGCCGACGAGATCCTCGACGACCACGTCGCGGGCCGCGACCTGGTCGCCGCGCAGCCGGCCCGGCTGCGTGAGGTCGCCACACGCAGCGGGCTGGCCACCGACCGGCTGACCGCGCTGCTGACCGAGGACGACACCGCCTGGGTCTCACCGCAGGGGCGGGTCTACTTCCGGGAGCCGGCGGCGGACGCGGCCCACGACCACGGCGCCGGTGACAGCGCCGAGCACAGCGCCGAGCCCGATGTCGCCGCGGCCACGGAGGCCACCACCGGCGCGGCAGAGCCGACCGCCGAGCCCTCGACCGCCGAGCCCGAGCAGGCGCAGGCGCAGGCCACGGCACCGGTGCCGGCGAAGGCGCCCGCGCTGTCGCGGCGCTACCCCGACGCGCAGACCTTCGCGCTGCAGAGCAAGCCCGGCGCGGCACGCACCGTCTTCCTCGACGTCGACGGCGCCGAGGTCCGTGGCACCGCCTGGAACTCCGGTCGCAGCCGGATCCAGGAGGGGCGCTGGCCCGGCTTCGACTCCGACGGCGCACCGGGCAGCTTCACCGCCGCCGAGCACGCCTGGGTGCAGGAGGTCTGGCGCCAGGTCGCCGAGACCTACGCGCCCTTCGACGTCAACGTCACCACCCGCGACCTCGGTGACGGCGCCTGGGCCCGCACCTCCAGCAGCGACACGCGCTACGGCTCGCGCGTGGTCGTGACGACCTCGACGACCGCCCAGCGGCAGGCCTGCGGCAGCTGCCTCGGCGTCGCCTACATCAACAGCTTCGGCCAGGTCGACCGCACCTCGCAGTACCAGCCCGCCTGGGTCTTCGTCAGCGGATCGATGTCACCGACCATCGCCGCCCAGGCCGTCTCGCACGAGGTCGGTCACAACCTCGGCCTCGTGCACGACGGCGTCCGCGGTGCCACGAGCGAGTACTACGCCGGGTCCCGCGACTGGGGCCCGATCATGGGCTCCGCCAGCCACCGCGCGGTCAGCCAGTGGAGCCGGGGCGAGTACGCCCGCGCCTCCAACACCGAGGACGACCTCGCGGTCATCACGCGCCAGAACCTGCCGCTGCGCGCCGACGACCACGGCGACACCCCCGCCACCGCCCGCAGCCTCGGCAGCGCCGTGGCGTACGACGTCGAGGGGATCATCAGCACTCGGCGCGACGTCGACGTCTTCCGCCTCGACGTCGGCTGCGAGACGACGCTGCAGGCCAGCGCCACCGGCATCGGCCAGCAGTCCGCACTCGACCTGCGGCTCGACCTGCTCGACGCCGCCGGCACCCAGCTCGGCAGCGCTGCGCCCAGCAACGTGCGCGGCGCACTCGCCAGCCCGTCGAGCAGCTGGTCGGTCACCGGCATGGATGCCGCGCTCTCGCGCACCGTGCGAGCCGGCACCTACTACCTGCGCGTCGACGGCGTCGGCTCCGGGGGCAGCGCGGCCATCAGCGCGGGCACCGGGTGGAGCGACTACGCCAGCCTCGGCCAGTACCGACTGACCGCCTCGGGATGTGTCGCCGCCCGGGCCGTCGGCACCAGCGGCGCGACGAAGGCCCCCACGCCCTCCCCCACGCCGTCGGCGACGCCCGCGCCGGTGCGCACGCCCGGGACGCCGAGGATCGCCACCGCGAGCTCGGGTCGACCCGGCGACCGGGTCAGCGCCATGGTGCGCTGGACCCCGGCGTCCGACGCGACCACGCAGCAGGTGCGCCGCTACCGGATCACGGCCTACCAGCT
>JBQGFI010000499.1:0-9584 GCA_052040065.1 Marmoricola sp. | reverse complement strand
CGCGCGCCCCGCGCCTGTGGACGACGCGGTCACTGGCGCGCCGAGACCGGCACTGGCGCGACGGTGTTCCGGTGCGCCGGTGCCGGTTTCACCGGCCGGCCGGTGAAACCGCCGCCACGACCGAAACCGCCGCTACGACGCCGGCTTCCGCGGCGTCCGCACCCAGGCGTCGAAGAAGTCGGCCAGGTCGGTGCCGGAGACCTCCTCGGCGAGGGACTGGAAGTCCGCGGTGCTCGCGCTGCCGCCACCGTGGCGGGCGACCCAGAGCCGGGCGAGGCGGAAGAAGTCGGGGTCGCCGATGCGGGTGCGCAGGGCGTGCAGGGTGGCCGCGCCCCGGTCGTAGACGGGTGCGTCGAAGAGGCCGCGCGGACCGGGGTCGGCGAGCACGGTCCGCCAGAAGGGGTCGGACGCCGGGATCGCCCTCACCCGGTCGAAGGCACGTCGCACCGGTACGCCGTGGGCGTGCTCGTCCCACAGCCAGGAGGCGTAGGTCGCCCAGCCCTCGTTGAGCCAGATGTCGGCCCACCGCTCGACGCTGACGTGGTTGCCGAGCCACTGGTGGGCGAGCTCGTGGGCGACCACCTCCTCCTCGGCCGCGCCGGAGAAGAGCGAGCGGGTCTGGGTCTCCAGGGCGTAGCCGAGGTCGTCGTCGTCGACGATGGCGCCGTAGGCGACGAAGGGGTAGCGCCCGAAGCGGCTCTCGAAGAAGTCGAGCATGTCGCCGGTCCGGCGCAGCCCGGAGGCGGCGCCCCGGGGCAGGTCCTCGTCGAGCGCGTCGATCACGAGCACCCCGGTGCTGCGGTCGCGGTAGCGCTGGAGCCGGAAGTTCCCGACCGCCACCGTGGCGAGGTACGGCGCCATCGGGTCGGCCGCGTGCCAGCTCCACGCGGTGTGACCGCGCCGGGTCGTGCGATCCACCGGGACGCCGTTGGCGACGGCCACGAGCCCCTCGGGCACCCGCACCCGGAAGCGGAAGCGGGCCTTGTCGGTGGGGTGGTCGCTCACCGGGAACCACGTCGACGACCCGTCGGGCTGGCTCGCCACCATCGCGCCGTCGGCGGTGGTGACCCAGCCGTACGGCGCACCGCCGAGGTCGCGCGGCCGTCCGGTGCGTCCGCCGTAGGCGACCCGGACCTCGACCACCTCGCCGGCGGGGAGGGTGCGCGCGGGACGGATCCGCAGCTCGCCGCCGCCGTGGGAGAAGCGGGCGAGCCGGCCGTCGACCCGCACCCGCTCGGCACGCAGTCCCCGCAGGTCGAGGTCGAAGCGGCTCAGGCGCTGGGTGGTGCGCAGCGTGATGACGGCGACGCCGTCGAGACGGCCGACCAGACGGCGTGCGGAGGTCGGGGGGTCGTAGTCGAGCCGCAGGTCGTAGCGCACCACGTCGATGCCCCCGTTGCCCGCCTCGGGGAAGTAGGGGTCGCCCGCCCCGGGGCTGCCGACCGTCCCGGCGGGCGCCGCGACCGCGGCCCCGGCCAGCAGCGTGGCGGTCGCGACGGCACCCACCAGGGTGGTGCGCCAGCGGCGTACGGGCATGGTCCCTCCGGGGTGGTGCGGTCTCGGTCGACCGGGCGACGGTAGCCGCCGACGTGCGTCGACACCGGCATTTCGGGCGCCACGGTCCGCGACCGCGCCGGCGGGGTACGGGGGACCGGAGTCGAGGAGAGGACCACGATGTCGCCACGAGAGCACCTGCACGGGGTCGTCGCGGCCCTGCACCCCGTCGTCCACGGCATCCCGGAGGGCGCGCTCTCGGCGCCCACCCCGTGCTCGGACTACGACGTGCGCGCGCTGGTGAGCCACCTGCTGGGCACCACGGAGGCGCTGCGGGCGTACGGCGCGGGCGAGCCGCCGGACCCCGACGACCCCTGGGGCACCAAGGGCGTGGCGCTCGCCGACGACTGGCGTGACCGGCTCAGCGGTCGGCTGACCGCGCTCGCCGACGCGTGGGCGCAGCCCGAGGCGTGGGAGGGCGACGCCCTCGACGGCGCGCTGCCCCGCGAGATGCTGGGGCGGATGGCCTACGGCGAGGTGCTGCTGCACGGCTGGGACCTCGCGGTGGCCACCGACCAGGGCCTCGAGCTCACCCGGCCGCAGATCGACGAGGCGATGGCGGTGATGCAGGCCGACGGCGAGACGGCACGCACCCAGGGAGCCTTCGGCCCGGAGGTCCGGGTGCCCGACGACGCCCCGACCATCGACAAGGTGCTGGGCGCCGCGGGGCGCGACCCCGACTGGTCGGCCTAGGCATCACACCGGCTCGCGGGGCAGCGCGAGCGGGTTGGGGATCGTCCCGGCGAGCACGACCGCGCTGTCGGGGTCGGTGAGGTCGACCATCTGCTGGTGGTCGCGCAGCTGCAGCCGGTTCAGGCACATCAGCGGCACCTCCGCGGCCAGCAGGTCGAGCTCGGCGAAGCGCGCGGCGAGCTCGGGGTGCGCCGCCCGGTAGTCGGTCAGCACCGCGTGGGCGGTCGCCCAGAAGTCGTTCGCGGTCATCACGCCCGCGTCGTCCAGCAGCCCGGCGAGGTGTCGCAGGTAGCCGTCGACCACGTCCCCGTGCACGGCCAGGGCCAGCTGCTCCGGCGGCACGTCGTGGCAGATCCGGGAGGCCGCCTCCGGCACCGGCGTCGCCCGGGAGCAGATCGCCACCTCCTCACCGAGGTCCTTCATCAGCACCCGGACCGGCACGTGGTCGCGCAGGACCAGGATCACGTTCTCCCCGTGGGGCATGAAGACCAGGCCGTGGGCGAGGAGGCTGTGCACCACGGGCACCAGGTAGGCGCGCAGGTACGCCGCGACCCAGGCGCGCGGGGCGAGGCCGGAGGCCCGCACCAGCTCGGCCGCCAGCGACGTCCCGTGGCGGTCGACGTGCAGCAGCGAGGTCATGGTGGCCAGCCGCTCGCCGTCGCCCACCCGGTCGACGGGGCTCTCGCGCCACAGCGCCGCGAGCATCTTGGTGTAGGCCGAGGGCCCGGCCTCGGTCTGCGCGGGCGGCCGGAAGCCCACGGCGGCCACCTCGCGGAGCACCTCGAAGCCGCACGCGCGCAGCGTCGCGTCGGAGCGCACGAGGTCGTCGACGACGACGTTGATCGCCGGGGTCGCCTCCATGTACGCCGCCGACAGCCCTCGCGTGAAGCCCATGTTGCGCACCGACAGCGCGGTCTTCACGTAGTGCCGGTCGGGCCGGCTGAGGTTGGAGAAGGTCCGGATCGACTGCTGCGGCTGGTAGTCGTCGGGCCCCTCGCCCAGCGGGACCAGCAGCCCGGCCGCGACCTCCGGGGCGAAGGTGACGGCCACCTTGTGCCGCCACTGCCAGGGGTGGCAGGGCAGCAGCAGGTACGCCGCGGGGTCCAGGCCCCGCTCGCGGAGCCGGCGCTCGAGCCGCGCCCGCACCGGGGCGTCGAGCTCGGCGGCGTAGAGCTGCTCGGCGTCGAGGCCGGGCACCGCGCTGAAGCCGGTGTGGTCGCGGTGGGCTCCCAGCCACTGCAGCCGGAGCCGCGGGCCGGTCTCGGGTGCGTACGCCGCCACGTCGGCGGCGTCGAAGCCCACGCGACCGTTGTTGGCGACGAAGCACGGGTGGCCCTCGGTCATCGCCCCCTCCACGGTCTGGAAGTCCGCGTGCACCAGCTCCGCGGAGGTCGGCGCGTCCGGGGAGTCCTTGCGGCAGCGCCCGGCCAGGGTGCTGGCGACCTCCTCGAGGTAGGTCGGCAGCAGGTGGTCGGTGAGGCCGAGCGCCCCACGCAGGTCCAGCACCAGCCGCTGGGCGTCGGGCGGCTGCTCCCGGTCGCCCACCACGCGGCGTACCGAGTCGGCGCGGACGAGCCAGTGCTCACCGGGCAGCCGACGTGCGCGGTAGCGCCAGCGTGCGCACCCGTCGTCGGAGACCACCTCCCACCGGTCCTCGCCGCGGTGCGCCGGGAGCAGCACGCGCTCGTGCGCGAGCTCGGCGAGGGTCTTGGCGCACTGCGCCGCGTGGGCGCGCGCCATCCGCTCGGGCGTGAGGTGGTCGAGCAGGTCGGGGGAGAGCGGCGGGGGTGCCGCCACCGGGGTGGTGGTCATGCGGTGCTCCTCTCGAAGTCGTCTCGCAGGCAGGTGGAGAGCAGGGCCTGCTTGCCGGGCAGGGCGACGACGCCGTGCTCGACGAAGCCGACCTCGCGGTTGAGCCGGTGCACGGCGGTGTTGGCGACGTCGGGCTCGACCACGACGCGCCGCACGGCGGGGTCGGCGAAGCAGCTCGCGACGACGTGACGCATCACGGCCCGGGTGAAGCCGTGCACCGGGGTCTCGGTTGGTGCCACCAGGAGGTGCATGCCGCGGTCGCCCGGTCGCAGGTCCAGGTGCTCGCCGACCGGGTCGTGCGCCGGGTCGTAGTGCTCCATCAGGAAGGCCGGCTCACCGTCGTGGAGACCCAGGTGGGCGTGGTGGTGCGGGGAGCGGGCGATCGCGGCGTACTCCTCGCGCACGTCGTCGGGCGAGGCGCCCTGCATCATCCAGAAGACCGACCGGGGATGGGTGACCCACCGGTGCAGCAGGGCGAGGTCGGCGTCGAGGTCGAGGGGCCGGTGCCCGAGCCGGCCCACCCGGCCGGCGGGCGCGGGAGGGGTCATGGCGCCACCGCCACCGGCGTCACGGGGCGGGCGCCCTCGGGCACGCCGAAGTCCTGGAACATCACGCGCTGCTCCACGGCGTACGGCGCCTCACCGAGCACCCGCTCGAGGATCGCGGCGTTGCGCCAGGCGCCCATGCCGAGGTCGGGCGCGACGAAGCCGTGGGTGTGGATTTCGGCGTTCTGCACGAAGACCTCGCCCCCGTCGCGGTCGACCGAGAAGTCCCCCCGGGCGTCCAGCCGGCCGCGGTCGTCGAGCCGGAGCCGGTCGCGGACGCCGTCGAGGAAGCGAGGCGTCGAGCGCTGGTAGCCGGTCGCCAGCACCACCGCCGAGGTCTCGACCTCGTACTCCTCCCCGGTCTCGGTCTGCCGCAGCCGGAGCGTGTGCCGCGGCCCGCCGGGCGTCGCGTCGGTGCGCCCGCCGACGGCCTCGGCGCAGGCCGCGAGGCGCGGCTGCGGCACCGGGTCGAGCCGACGTCGGTAGAGCTGCTCGTGGACCTGGTCGACCAGGGGCGCGCTGATGCCCTTGTAGAGCCCGGCCTGCGCGCGGAGCAGGTCCTCGCGCTGGTCGGGCGGCAGCCCGCGGAAGTGCCGGCTGTACTCCGGCGAGGTGAGCTCCAGGGTCAGCTTCGTGTACTCCAGCGGGAAGAAGCGCGGCGAGCGGGTCAGCCACTGCAGCCGCTGGCGCCCGGCGGTGTCGGCGGCGAGGAGGTCGCTGACGATCTCGGCGGCGCTCTGCCCGCTGCCGACGACGGTCACGTCGTCGGTGCCGACCAGCCGGTCGCGCACGTGCAGGTAGTCGCTGCTGTGCCACACCGCGCCGTGCAGGCCGGCGAGCGCCGCGGGTCGGTGCGGCGCGGAGCCCACGCCCAGCACCAGCCGGCGCGCGCGGTACGTCGTGGAGGTGCCGTCGCGCGGGTCGCGGCACACCACGGCGTACACCGGTCCGGTGCCGTCGTGGCTGCGGCTCACCGACACCGCCTCGCGGTGGTAGACCACCGTGCCGACCTCGTCGGCGGCCCAGCGGCAGTAGTCGTCGAACTCCCGCCTCAGGGGGTAGAAGGACTCCCGGACGTAGAAGGGGTAGAGCCGTCCCTGCTGCTTGAGGTAGCTCAGGAAGCTGTAGCGCGACGTCGGGTCGGCCATGGTCACCAGGTCGGCCAGGAAGGGCACCTGGAGCACGGCGTCGTCGAGCATCATCCCCGGGTGCCAGCGCAGCTCCCCGCGCCGCTCGAGGAAGACGGCGTCGACGCCGAGCGGCTCGGCCAGGCAGGCCAGGCCCAGGTTGAAGGGCCCGACGCCGATGCCGAGCAGGTCGTGCACGTGGGTCTCGTCGTGAGCCCCGGCGGTGGTGGCGGCGGCGGTTCGGTGGCTCATCGCGCCTCCTCCAGCGTGCGCGAGGCGGTCTCGTCGGCGGCGAGGCGGCGTACCAGCCCGACGACGTGCCGGGTGTCCTCGCGCGTCGCGGCGGGGTTGAGCAGCGTGAGCTTGAGCCAGGTACGGCCACCGATCCGGGTGCGCGCCAAGCTCGCCGCGCCGTCGGCGACCAACCTGGCGCGCGCGGCCTCGTTGACCTCGTCGACCAGGTGCGGTGCGCAGCCGACGTAGCGCAGGAGCACGGTCGAGAGGTCGGTGCCGGGCACCACGTCGAAGTCCGGGTCCTCGGCCAGGTCCTCGCGGGTGGCCTCGGCCAGGTCGCAGACGCGGTCGAGCAGCTGTCCGAGGTGCGCGGCCCCCAGGGTGCGCAGGGTCAGCCACAGCTTGAGCGCGTCGAAGCGCCGGGTGGTCTGCAGGCTGTGGTCGACCAGGTTGGGCACCGCGAGGTCGTCGGCCGGGTTGAGGTAGTCGGCGTGGTGCCGCCCCAGCGTCAGCAGGTCACGGTCGCGGACCAGCAGGGCGCTGCACGCGACCGGCTGGAACCAGGTCTTGTGGAAGTCGACCGTCACCGAGTCGGCGCGCTCGATGCCGTCGAGCAGGTGACGGCGTGTGGGCGAGACGAGCAGGCCCCCGCCGTACGCCGCGTCGACGTGCAGCCAAGCGCCGTGCGCACGCGCCAGCGCCGCGGCCCGCCCCAGCGGGTCGACCGCGCCGTGGTCGGTGGTGCCGGCCGTCGCGACCACGGCCACCGGCTGCAGTCCTCGGAGCCGGGCCGACCGCAAGGTGCGCGCCAGCGCCTCCGGCTCCATCCGTCCCTGCGCGTCGGCCGCCACCTCGAGCACGCCGTCGCCGCGCCCCTCGGGACGGATGCCGAGCAGGTGGGCCGCCCGCCGGGTGCTGAAGTGCGCGTGCTCGGAGACCACCACGCACCAGCGCTCGCGGGGGATCCCGTCGCGCGCCGCACGCTCGCGTGCCAGCAGCAGGCCGTGGAGGTTCGACTGGGTGCCCCCGCTGGTGAAGAGCCCGTCGGCGCCCGGGGCGAAGCCGATCTGCTCGGCCACCCATCCGACGAGTCGCTGCTCCATCAGCGTCGCGGCGCCGCTCTGGTCCCAGGTGTCCACCGAGGTGTTGACCGCGGACGCGACCACGTCGGCCACCACCGCGGGCACGGCGACCGGGCAGTTGAGGTGGGCCTGGTAGGCCGGGTGGTGGAACCACACCGCGTGGTCGAGGTAGACGCGACGCAGCTCTTCCAGCGCCGCGTCCGTGTCGGGCAGGGGCCGCGCGAGGTCGACGGCGTCCACCACGCGGCGCACGTCGTCGACGCCGGCGCCGGCGTACGGCCGCGTGACCTGGGCGATCGCGTCGGTGACGAGGTCGCGGGCCAGGTCGAGCTGCCGGGCGAGATCGACGGTCGTGCCGGCCCCGAGCAGACCTGTCGGTGCGAGCCGCGGGGGAGGGGTGGAGCCGTCCCGAGAGGTGCGAGGCATGGAGGCACTCCTGTCCGAGTTAGGTAAGCCTTGCCTTAGCGACCGTAGAGCATGGCGCGCTCGGCCGCACCGTGGCCCGGGCCACGCCCCTCGTTCACGCCCCCGGCAGGCAGACTGGTGCCGTGGATGCCAGCACCCCCGACCAGAGCCCCGACCGCGACGCTGACCTGCTCGAGGAGCTGGAGTGGCGCGGCCTGATCGCCCACTCCACCGACCGCGACGCGCTGCGCGAGGCGCTCGCCTCGGGACCCGTGCGCTACTACGTCGGCTTCGACCCGACCGCGCCGAGCCTGCACATGGGCAACCTCGTGCAGCTGGTCACGGCGATGCGGCTGCAACGGGCCGGCCACGTGCCGTACGCCCTCGTCGGCGGTGCGACGGGCATGATCGGTGACCCCCGCGACTCGGGGGAGCGCACCCTCAACAGCCTCGACACCGTCCGCGAGTGGGTGCAGCGGGTGCGGGCCCAGATCGAGCCCTTCCTCGACTTCGACGGCGACAACGCGGCCACCGTGGTCGACAACTACGACTGGACCGCGAGCCTGTCGACGATCGACTTCCTGCGCGACGTCGGCAAGCACTTCCCGGTCAACCGGATGCTGGCCCGCGAGGTGGTGCGGAGCCGGCTGGAGAGCGGCATCAGCTACACCGAGTTCAGCTACGTCCTGCTCCAGTCGATGGACTTCTTGAACCTCTACCGCGACCACGGCGTCACGCTCCAGTTCGGCGGGAGCGACCAGTGGGGCAACCTGACGGGCGGCGTCGAGCTGATCCGCCGGTCCGACGGAGGGCACGCCCACGCCTTCGCCACGCCGTTGGTGACCAAGGCCGACGGCACCAAGTACGGCAAGACCGAGGGCGGAGCGCTGTGGCTCGACGCCGAGATGATGTCGCCCTACGACTTCCACCAGTTCTGGCTCAACGTCGAGGACGAGAAGGTCGCCGAGCTGCTGCGCATCTTCACCTTCCTCGCTCGCGAGGAGATCGACGAGCTGGCGCGCGCGACGGCCGAGGAGCCGTGGCGTCGCGAGGGTCAGCGCCGTCTCGCCGACGAGGTCACCACGCTGGTGCACGGCGCCGAGGAGACGAGCCAGGCCAAGGCGGCAGCCACGGCACTCTTCGGCGGTGGCGACCTGCGCGACCTGGCGCCCGCGACGTTGGGCGCGGCCCTGCGCGGGGCCGGAGCCACGACGGCACCGCGGGGGAGCACCGTCGTCGACCTGCTGGTGACCTCGGGGCTGGCCTCCAGCAAGGGGGAGGCGAGGCGGACCGTCACCGAGGGCGGTGCCTACGTCAACAACGTGCGCGTGACCGAGCCCGACCACGTCCCGGGCGACGCCGACCTGCTGGCCGGCTCCTGGCTGGTGCTCAGGCGCGGGAAGAAGCGGATCGCAGGCGTCGAGCAGGTCTCCTGAGGGCCTCGCAGCGCGCTGACCTGCGTTAGACGCCGCTGTGACCGGGGCCACCCGGAGTCGATTTGCATGCGCCGTCGAGACCCGTCTAATGTTCCATCTGTCGCCAGGGAGCGGCGGGACGCAAGGCCGAGAGGCCGGGCGGACGGCCCCCGGGAGACCAGCCCAGATAGATCGCCTCACGAGGCCGGTCCAGTGCTCATCTGAGAGCCAGCGGACCAGAGCCAGACGCAAGGTCGATCAGCAGGGTCCGGAGCGAGTCGGAGTGCCCCGGAGCTGAGTTTGACTCAGGTCCGAGCAGCCGGTAAGTTTCACCAGGTTGCCCCGCAGCCGGCCGAGAGGCCCGAAGCGGTGCGCGCTTGATCCTTGAGAACTCAACAGTGTGCCAAAAGTCGACGAATTAATTTACCCGTCCGACTCAAGCAGTGGCCTTCGGGTCACGAGTCGGCGGTTCCTTTGGTAAGGACAATAATTCTGACAATCATGTCAGGGTTTTTCCCTTGCCGGGATCCTTCGGGAAACTCTTGGCAGCCTCGCGCAAGTGAGGGTGTCGCAAGATTTCAACGGAGAGTTTGATCCTGGCTCAGGACGAACGCTGGCGGCGTGCTTAACACATGCAAGTCGAGCGGTAAGGCCCTTCGGGGTACACGAGCGGCGAACGGGTGAGTAACACGTGAGCAATCTGCCCTTCACTCTGGG
>JBQGFI010000498.1:0-2126 GCA_052040065.1 Marmoricola sp. | reverse complement strand
TAGTCCCACCCGCGGAGCGGGGAGGACCCCCCGCCCCCGGGGCGTGGGATCCTCCCCGTTCCCGCTTGGGGGGTGCTCTTGGGGCCAGGAGGCCCTACGGCCGGCGCGAGGGCCGCACCGCGAAGACGTAGCGGCGGCCGGGGTGCTCGCTCTGGCACCAGAGCAGCCCGAGCTCGGGCCAGTAGGTGAGGTCCTCGGGGCCGGGGGGGAGCGCGGCGAGGCGGATGCGGAGCTTGCCGGGGCGTCCGACGTGCAGCGTGCCGGGCAGCCGGGTGCCGTGGCTGCACGTGACGTGCTGGACGCCGTCGACGACGACGAGGCCCTGCATCCGCACCGGGCCCCGGGAGACCGGACGCGCCGCGCAGCAGCCGTCGTCGCCGGCCAGGGGCAGGCCGGTCGCGGGGTCGAGCGGGTAGTCCACGATCCGGTGCGTCGCGCCCGAGCCGCCGTACTCGCCGACGACCAGGCGGGGGCGGTCGGGCTCCGCGCTGTCGAGGGAGCAGAAGGAGTAGCGCAGCTGCGGCTGCTCCTCGTCCTGCTCGGCGCGCAGCCACGAGGTCACCGGGAGCACGTCGCGCTCGCGGCCCCGGGCGTCGGTCAGGCGACGGATGCCGGAGAGCGGCGCGACGCCGAGCCCCCGCTTGGTGGCCGCCACGAGCAGGTGGTCGCCGCTCCAGGCGAGCCCGCCGGCGTGCACCGGCAGCGGCTCGAGCTTCGCCGTCACCAGCTCGACGTGGCGGTAGCGCAGCGACTCCAGCTCGACCACGCTCACCCGGCTGCGCAGGTGGGTGCCGTCGGCGTCCTTGGCGTACCAGGCGGCGAGCAGCACCCGCGGCCCGTCGTACGCCGCCCCGGCCTCGCCCGAGCACGTGAGGCCCTGCGGCCACCAGGTCCGGTTCAGCGCGTCGCTGCGGTCCCAGGTGAAGCCCCACTCCACCGAGAGGCCGGGCACCCGGGTGAGCCGCGCCTGCCGGTCGAGCCGCTCGAGCACGCCGGCGAGACCGACCCGCTCTCCCTCCGTGCTGGGGGCGGACCGGGGGACGCGGTGGCGCAGTCGCAGGGTCACGCGGTCCAGTATTGGGGCATGCAGGTCGGCTTCCGCGCGGTGTTCTTCTCCGACGACGACGCCGAGGCCGTCGCGGCGAGGCTGCGGGGCGACGGCTTCGAGGCGCAGGTGCGTCGCGACCGCTTCGCCGGCGAGGACGACGACGAGGACCAGCCGTGGGCGCTGGTCACCGACGCCCCGGCCGGGATCCTCGAGCTGCTGGCCGAGCAGCACGACGGCTGGGTCGAGCACGAGACCCCTGCCTCGCCTCCCGTGCGGCTCGACCTGCCCCGCGCACCGAGACGCGCCCACCGGCCGGATGGGGGCGCTCTCTAGGATTCCCGGCATGGACCGCCGCCTCCTGCTCGTGCACGCCCACCCCGACGACGAGTCGATCGGGCAGGGCGCGACGATGGCCCGCTACGTCGCCGAGGGGGTCGGCGTCACCCTCGTGACCTGCACCGGCGGCGAGCTGGGCGAGATCCTGGTGCCCGAGCTCGAGCACCTCGCCGCCGACCGCGAGGACGGTCTGGGCGAGCACCGCCGGGGCGAGCTCGCCAACGCCATGAAGGCGCTCGGGGTCACCGACCACCGCTACCTCGGCGGCTTCGGCGCCTACCGCGACTCCGGCATGAAGTGGCACCCCGACGGTCACGCCGTCGCGGCCGACGAGACCGACGAGCGGGCCTTCGCCAACGCCGACCTCACCGAGGCCGCCGACCACCTGGTCGCCGTGATCCGGGAGGTCCGCCCGCAGGTGCTGGTGACCTACGACGAGTTCGGCGGCTACGGCCACCCCGACCACATCCAGGCGCACCGCGTCGCGACGTACGCCGCGGCGCTCGCGGCGGTGCCGTCGTACCGGCTCGACCTGGGCGCGGCGCACGACATCACCAAGATCTACTGGAGCGCGATGTCGGAGACGCGGGTGCGCGCCGGGCTGCGGGCGCTGCGCGAGGCCGGCGACACCACGACCTTCGAGGGCATGGAGCCCGACGGCGACCTGCCGCGCATGTTCGTGCCCGACGAGGCGCTCACCGCGGCCATCCACGCCGAGCAGTACGCCGCGGCCAAGACCGAG
>JBQGFI010000497.1:0-2677 GCA_052040065.1 Marmoricola sp. | reverse complement strand
GGCGACCTGCTGGTCGTGGTCGGCCTCGGCCAGGACCTGCAGGCGTAGTGCCTCGAGCTGCGCCTGCACGGTGGCCAGGTCCAGCAGCGCATGGCGCTTCTCGGCGCTGGTCATCGACCACACCGGGACCGGACTCGTCGTCAAGGCGTCCACGCGGCGTCGCAGCCGGGCCGCGAGGTCGGCGACCGGGTGCGACGGAGCGGCCACCATGCCGTCCCCGCTGCCGTCCCCGACCTGCTCGCTCATGGGCCCACTCAACCCGCGACCACCGACAACACAGGCCGCTGACCTGCGGTTTCGTCCACCATCCGGACGTGTGGCGGCAGGTTCTTCGCTGGGTCTCGAGACGGTTGCTGCGCGACCTCCTCGACCACCCGAAGGGGTGCGGTGGGCGGGCGGCGCACCGAGGTCTCGCGACGGTCGCTGCGCAACCACCTCGACCACCCCGGGACCGAGGTGGGCGGGCGGCGTACGGGGTCTCGGGACGGTTGTGCACCACCTCCTCGATCACCCGGGGGCCGATCGGCCCCCGCGGGCTGGCGGGCGTTCGCCTGACCTGCATGGATGGTCGTGGAAGAATGTCGTGACCCCTGGATCCGCAGGTCATGATGGGGTGCGACCACACCCCCGAGACGAGGAACGCCAGGTGTCCGACGTAGAGACGCGCCCGGAGACGGAGCAGCCGTCCCGGCGTCGTCGGATCCTCAAGCGGGTCGCCATCGGGGTCGCGGTGCTGCTCGTGGTGGCGGCCACCGGGCTGGTGGTGGCGTACCAGAAGCTGCAGGGCAACATCAACGTGATCGACCCGCCCCTGGGTGACGACCGGCCCTCCGAGGTGGCGGAGACCGGCCCCACGGAGTCGCTCACGGTGCTGGTGATGGGCTCCGACTCCCGCGAGGGCAGCGACATCGGCGGCGACACCCCGGGGCTCTCCGACACCACGATGCTGCTGCACGTGTCGGCCGACCGGCAGCGCGCCTTCGGCGTCAGCATCCCGCGCGACCTCATGGTGGAGCGGCCCGAGTGCGAGAAGGACGGCGAGACCGTCCCGGGTGGGCTCACGCAGTTCAACGCGGCGTACGCCGTGGGCGGACCGGCCTGCACGGTGCGCACGGTCGAGTCGATGACCGACGTGCGGGTCGACCACTTCGTCGTCATCGACTTCGCCGGCTTCAAGGACATGGTCGACGCCGTCGACGGCGTCAAGGTCTGCGTGCCCAACGAGGTCAACGACGACATCGGCAAGATCTACCTGCCCGAGGGCACCTACACCGTCACCGGCAACCAGGCGCTCGACTACGTCCGGGTGCGGCACGGTCTCGGGGTGGAGAACGGCGACATCGGCCGGATGAAGCGGCAGCAGGCCTTCATCGCCTCGATGGTCGAGAAGGTGATGTCGGCGGGCACGCTGACCAACCCCGTGCGGCTCTTCAACTTCCTCGACGCCGCCACCAAGTCGCTGACCACCGACCGCGACTTCGCCAACCTCAAGGAGCTCGCCTCGCTCGGCCGCTCGCTGCAGGGCATCGGTCTCGACAACGTCAACTTCCTCACCGTGCCCAACGAGCCCTACGCGCCGGACCCCAACCGCCTCCAGCTGACCGACGACGCCGAGCGGCTGTGGACCGTGGTCCGCAACGACCAGCCGCTGGGTGCCTTCGCCGCCGAGGCGCTCTCGCCGGGCGAGGACTCCACCGGCAAGCCGTCGGGCTCCGCCTCGCCCTCCGACGCGCCCTCCGACCCGGCCTCACCGTCGGACTCGCCGTCTGACTCGGCGTCACCCTCGGAGTCGGCGTCGCCGGGCGCCGCCGAGGCGGCGGCGGAGAAGCGGCGCAAGGCCGCGGAGGAGGCCGGGCTCTGCGTCGGGGCGTGAGGCCGACCCGGGGGGTGTGACAAACCCTCCCTTTACCCGCGGCGACGCGCTGCGACACGCCCGGAGGTTGCCGTCACCGATTCGTTATCGGAGTATGTCGGGCGTGAGAGTCGTGCTGACGGGAGGGACGGGGGTGCTCGGGCGCGCCGCCGTACGCGCCCTGCAGGCCTCCGGTCACGACGTCGCCGTGGTGGCCCGCACCTCCCGCTCCAGCAGCATCGCCGACGAGCTCGGCGTGCCCGCCCTCCCCGGCGACGTGCTCCGTCCCGACACCCTGGTCAGCGCCTTCGAGGGCGCCGACGTCGTGGTCAACCTCGCGAGCGCCATGCCGGTCGGGCACGGCGTCCGCGTGCCCCGGGCGTGGCGCCGCCACGACCAGCTGCGCACCGAGGGCGTGGGCAACGTCGTCGAGGCGGCCCGTGCGGCGGGGTGCCGGCGCGTGGTGCAGGAGAGCGTCAGCTTCCTCTACGCCGACCAGGGCGACGAGTGGATCACCGAGACCGCGCCGCTGGAGATCACCGCCTCCACCGAGCCGGCGGCGGTCGGTGAGTCGCTGGTGCAGGACTTCAGCTGCGGCTCGCGCACCGGCGTGGTGCTGCGCTTCGGCCGCATCGTCGGCGACGACCCCGGCACCCGGCACCAGCTGCGCGCGGCGCGGCACGGTCGCCGCATCGGGCTGGGTCACCCCTCCGACTGGGCACACGTGGTGCACACCGACGACGTCGGCGAGGCCGTGGTCGCCGCGCTCCACGCACCCAGCGGCGTCTACAACGTCGGCGCCGAGCCGGTGCAGCGCCACGACCT
>JBQGFI010000496.1:0-2366 GCA_052040065.1 Marmoricola sp. | reverse complement strand
CTGAGCCTTCTTGGCTCAGGGTGTGAGGGCTCCGGACCCCTCCCAGGCGGTGGGGCTGCTCGACCGCCGGGAGCCGCCGCTCGACCCCGCCGAGGTGCTGGCGGCCGTCGCCGACCCCCACGCGGGCGGCGTCAACCTCTTCGTCGGCGTCGTGCGCGACCACGACGGAGGCGAGCACGTCTCGCACCTCGACTACTCGGCCCACCCGAGCGCCCTCGACCGGCTCCGCGAGGTCGCGGAGGGTGTGGTCGCCGACTTCGAGCTCGTCGCCGTCGCCGCGGTGCACCGGGTCGGCCGGCTGGCCATCGGCGACACCGCCGTGCTCGTGGCCGCCTCCGCCGCCCACCGCGGCCAGGCCTACGACGCCTCCCGCGCCCTCATCGACCGGCTCAAGGCGCAGGTCCCCGTGTGGAAGCATCAGGTCTTCGCCGACGGCCGCGAGGAGTGGGTCGGCACCCCCTGACCCCGCTCGGCGTGTCGGGGGAGGGGTGGCGGCGCTCGGCGGTCACCATGGCGGGGTGGAGATCATGCTGTGGTGGCTGCCGCCCGCCGTCGTGACGCTGGGCGCGATGGTGTGGGTGAGCTGGCTGGGCCGCACCCGCTCCGAGGAGCCCGACCGCTCCGAGGCGGCGCAGGCCCGCTTCGCCGCGGCGATCCAGCGCGACCTGCCCACCGGCGTACGCCGCTCCACCGCACGCCCGCACGAGCGGAGCACCGGCCTGGCGGTGCGACCCAGCCAGCGACCCGGCCACGAGGACCGCGGGGAGCAGCGCTCGGCCTGACCCGCGGCGTGACCCGTGGGGCGGGTGGTGACCGAGGTGGTCCGGCCGGTGTTGTGGCCGGATGAGAGGGTGACGGCATGTTCGGCGGCCAACGGCGGCGGTCGCGCGGGACCCTGGCCGTCCTGCTCGCCCTGACCCTCCTCGTGATCACGGGGTGGCTCGCGCTGCGGCAGCCGGTGCCGTACGTGACCTTCTCCCCGGGCCCCACCGTCGACGTGCTCGGCGACCGCGACGGTGGTGACACGCCGATCATCGAGGTCGAGGGCGAGGAGTCCTTCCGCGACGACGGCGCCCTGCGCCTGGTGACCGTGGTGCCGAGCGGCCCCGAGCAGAAGGTCGACCTCTTCTCGCTGCTGCGGGCCTGGGGCGATCCCGCGGTCGACGTGCTGCCCTTCGCCTCGGTCTACCAGCCCGAGGACACCCGCACGAGCGTGCGCGAGGAGTCGGCCGCACAGATGACCTCCTCGCAGGACAACGCCGTGGCCGCGGCGCTGGGCGCCCTCGACATCGACTACGAGGTCGGCGTCGGCGTCGCGTCGGTCGACCCCGACGGCCCGGCCGCCGCCCGCCTGCAGCCCGGCGCCCAGGTGCTGCGCGTCGACGGCACCCCCGGCGACACCGTCGACCGGCTGGTCTCGCTGGTCCGCGCGCAGGAGGTCGGCAGCGTCGTCGACTTCGAGGTGCGCCGCGACGGCGAGCGGGTGACCGAGCGCGTGCGCACCGTCGCCGCTCCCGACGGCGGCCGTGGCAGCGCCGTGCGCATCGGGGTGGGGGAGTGCTGCTACGACTTCCCCTTCGACGTCTCGCTCAACCTCGGCGACAACATCGGTGGCCCGTCGGCGGGCCTGATGTTCGCCCTCGGCATCTACGACGTGCTGACCCCCGGCTCGCTGACCGACGGCAAGGTCGTGGCCGGCACCGGTGAGATCGACGCCGAGGGCAACGTCGGCCCCATCGGCGGCATCCGCCAGAAGCTGGTCGGGGCCCAGGACGACGGGGCGGAGCTCTTCCTGGTGCCCGGTGACAACTGCGCGGAGGCGCTCACGGCGAGCTTCGACCCCGAGGAGATGCGGCTGGTGCGCGCCGACTCGCTCGACGAGGCGGTCGAGGACGTGAAGGCCTGGGTCGAGGACCCCGACGCCGAGCTGCCCCGGTGCACCTCCGAGGCCTCCGCAGCAGGGGCCACGCGATGAGCCCGGACGAGAGCCAGGACGAGAGCCCGGAGACCGGCGCGGAGACCAGCCCGGAGGACCGCGAGCGCCGTGATGCGCTGCGCGTCGCCGTCGGCGAGGTCGAGGCGCACGCCGCGGCGGCGGGCTGGGACCGCCCCGCGCAGGTCTTCGCCCTGGTCGACACCGCCGACCTGCTGCGCCACGAGCCGCAGCTGGCGACGGTGCTCGGCATCGACGCCGCCGACCCCGCGGGCCTGACGCCGGTGGAGCAGGAGTCGGCGGTCGAGAGCCTCGAGCAGCTGCTGCCCACCATCGCCTGGCCGCCGGAGGTCGCGGGCTGCGCCGTGGTGCTCGAGGCGAGCACCGAGCCGCCCGGGGCCGAGGTGCCCACCGAGTCCGAGGCGCGGGTCGT
>JBQGFI010000495.1:0-4136 GCA_052040065.1 Marmoricola sp. | reverse complement strand
CCGCGACCGGACATCGACAGCGTGCTCTCGAGCTCCTCGACCTCGTCGATGAGGGCGAGCGCCCGGTCCCACTCGGCCCGCATCTGGTGCTGCAGCGCCAGCTGGCTCCTGCTGACCACCAGCGCCTCGGACAGCCGGTGGCGCTCCGCGATCCGCCGGGCCCGCTCGCCGTCGGCCCACATCGCCTCGAGCCGGCCCATGGCGCCGTGGTCCTGGGCGCGGTGGGTGAGCGTCGCCGCGAGGGTCGCGTGGTCCTCGAGCCGGGTCGCCAGCGCGATGATCTCGTCCATGACCGGCATCCGCCGGGCCCGCATGTCCGGCCGCAGCAGGGCCGGGATCGCCAGCTTGAGCGTGCGCATCCGCATCCGCTCCGACACCGCCTCGTGGCGCGCCTCGCGGATCGCCTGCTCGGCATGGGCCGTCGCCCGCGGCTCCTCGGACGGCCGGTAGAACAGCTCGTAGGAGAGCCCGGCACGCACGAGCGCCGCCGTCCCGCGGTCCACGACGTCGGCGCTCGCACCGAGCACCTCCTCCCACAGCGCGATGCCCTCGTCGGACCAGAACGGGTGCACCCGCCAGCCCCAGACGATGTCCTCCGAGATGGTCACCAGCGTGCGCGCAGCCTCCGCGGCGTCGCCGCGGTCGAGGGCCGAGCGGGTCGCGCGCGCCACCGGCTCCCACGCGTCGAGCGGTCGGCCCAGCCGCAGCAGCGACCGGACGACCAGCACCAGCACCGGCTCCAGCTCCTCGGGCGAGGACTCCGGGTCGTGCTGCTGCAGCGAGACGGCGTGGCGGCCGCGGCGCAGCGCCTCGTCGTACGACGCCTGCTCGAACGCCGTCGTCGCCGCGCGGTGGGCGAACAGCCACGCGGAGCGCTCGTAGCCAGGCCCGGCGAGCTCGTAGTGGCGCGCCAGCTCGGCGGCGTGCTCCCCGAGGGCGCTCGACCAGCGCCCCTCGAGGGCGGCGCCGACCGCTGCGTGGGCTCGTGCCCGCGCCACACCGCTGAGCATCCCGTAGACCGCGTCACGGGCGATCGCGTGGGAGAACCGGTAGCGGCCGGGTCCCTCCGAGGCGACCAGCCCCAGGACCTGCAACGCCTCGGTGACCTCCTCGACCTCGGCGAGCGGCCGCCCGGACGCCTGCGCGACCACGGCGAGGTCGAAGCTGCGCCCGGCCACCGCCGCCACGGTCACGACGTCGTCGTGGCCGGGCTCCATCGCGCCCAGTCGTTGGCGCACGACGTCCTGCACGCTGCGGGGCACCTGGTCCCAGCCGTGGGCGCCGCCACCGCTCAGTGCTCCGCCGCTGGCGAGGAGCCGGACCAGCTCGCCGAGGTAGAACGGGTTGCCCTCGGTCCGCTCGACCAGCCCCGCGGCGACGCCGTCGTCGACCTCGACGCCGGCGCGGCGGCGCACCCACTCGTGGACGGCAGCCGGGTCGAGCCCGTCGAGCTCCAGACGTTCCGCACCCAGCCGGGCCAGCGCGGCGACTGCCCCCGTCAGCTCGGTGGAGGGCGCCTGCTCCCGGCGCACGAGGACGAGCAGCAGGACCGGTGCTCCGGCGAGTCCGGCCGCGGTGCGCCGCAGCAGCCGCAGGCTCTCGCCGTCGGCCCACTGGACGTCGTCGAGGACGAGGAGCACCGGACCGCCCCCCGCGACCGCGGCGAGCAGCTGCTCGGCCTGCTGGAAGCTCACCGACGCCGCGTCGTGGCCGTCCGGCACCGCGAGCACCCCCGGGTCCACGCCGGCATGGCCCAGTGCCCGCGACCAGCCCCACAGCGGTGGGCAGGGCTCGGACTCCCAGACGCCGCGCCCGGCCGCGACCCCGAGCGCGCGGGCGCGGTCGGCCACCTCCTCGGCGAACCGGGTCTTGCCGATGCCCGACTCGCCCTCGACGACCAGGACCCGGCCCCGGCCCGAGCCGGTCACCGCGGCGAGCAGTTCGGACGCGGTCGCGAGGGCGTCGTCGCGACCGAAGATCGTGACCGGCGCGGGCTCCGCAGTCAGGGGTACGCCGGGTGGTGCGGCGGCCTGGGGCGTGGTGGCCGGCGCCAACGTCGGGTCCTGGCGCAGGATCGCCTGCTCGAGGGCCTGCAGCTCGGGTCCCGGGTCGACGCCGAGCTCCTCGGACAGGTGCTCGCGAGCCCGCCTCAGCGTGGCCAGGGCGTCACCCTGACGCGCGGCGAGGTACTGCGCCCGGGCGAGCAGGGCCCACAGCCGCTCGCGGAGCGGGTGGTCGGCGACCAGCCGCTCCAACGCACCGATCGCCTCGGCGTGGTCGCCGAGGTCCGTGCGGAGCTGCCACAGGTCCTCGCTCGCGGCCATCCGGAGCTCGCCCAGCCGCACCGCCTCGGCCCGCAGCGAGGCCGACCCGAGGCCGGCGTACGCCTCCCCGCGCCACCGTGCGAGGGCCGTGGCCAGCCCTGCGGCAGCCGCGCCCGGATCGCGCTCGGCGCGCGCCGCCGCGACCTCGGCGGCGAAGACCCGCGCGTCGACCTCCACGTCGTCCTGCCGCAACGAGTAGCCGGCGGGGTGGGTGCGGATCCGGTCGCTGCGGCCCGGGTCGAGCGCGCGGCGCAACCGCGCGACGTAGGTCTGCAGCGAGGCCTCGACCCGCGCGGGCGGCGCGCCGTCCCACACCTCCTCGATCAGCTGCTCGACCGCCACCGCCCGGCCCTCGGCAGCGACGAGCAGGCCGACCAGGGTGCGCGGCTTGGCGCCACCCAGGTCGACCTGCCGACCGTCGTCGACGACCTCGAGGTCCCCCAGCACGCGGATGTGCACGCCGGGATCATAAGCGCGCTCACGCGCGGCTGGGCGCTCCTGCTGCGGCCGGGGAACCTACGACGTCACCGCGCGACCGGGGCCTGCGCAGCCCCATCACGCCGGTGGCGATCGACCAGAACGCGATCGTCATGCCCGCGATCGCGAAGAGGGGGGTGGTCTCGGTGTCGGTCATCAGCAGGGTCACCGGGACGACGATCGCGTGGACGCAGCCACCCACGATGCCGAGCACCGAGAGGAAGCGCAGCCGGCCCCATTCGGCGCCGATCGCGCTGGCCATCCAGACGATGGCTGCGCCGCTCAGCGGGTAGAGGAAGGCGGCCAGTCCGAGGTGGGTGAAGGCGACGGGGGCGCTGTGGCCGTGGGCCAGGGCCTCGGAGTCGACGGCGGCAGCGGTGTGCATGACGGCCTCGACGAGGTAGAGGCAGATCGCCACCACGCCGACCTTGAGGGCGCGGTCGGCCCGCGGCCAGCGGCCCGAGCGTCGGGCGCCCCAGAGGCCGAGCGCGAGCAGCGCGACGCTGATGGCGAGCAGGGTGTGTCCGGGGACCCAGTTCGCGTCGGCGGTCATGACCGCCAGCTCTTCGCGGGCGGTGTTGCCCTCGGCGCCGACGTCGGGGTGCATCCCCCCGCCGACGGCGGACAGGACGCCCGAGACGATCATGGCGAGCGGCCAGGCGCGGCTCGCGAGGGTGGACGGGGCGGGACGAGATCCGTGTGTGGTGGTCATGTGACCACGCTGGAGCCCGGTGCTTGACGGCCGGTTGCGCGTCGCTTGCACACCGCGCTGTCGGGGCCTCGCACTAGCGTGGCGACATGCTGATCGCCGACCTGGTCGCGACCCACGCGGCGGTGTCCGCCACGCGCTCGCGCAAGGAGAAGACCGCCGCGCTCGCCACGGCCCTGGCCTCCGCGACCCACGAGGACCTGCCGATCGTGGCGTCGTGGCTGGGCGGGTCGCTGCTCCAGCGCCGCACCGGGTTGGGCTGGCGCGGGCTCCAGTCGCTGCCCGACCCGGCCGACGCGTCCTCCCTCGAGGTCCGCGAGGTCCACGACGCCTTCGACCACCTGGCCGGGCTGTCGGGTGCGGGGTCCCAGCAGGCGCGGGCCGCCGCCGTGGCCGACCTCTTCGGCCGCGCGACCCCCGACGAGCAGCGCTGGCTGCGCGGGCTGGTGACCGGCGAGGTCCGGCAGGGCGCGCTCGACGCCCTCGTGCAGGAGGCGCTGGCTGCCGCCGCGGGCGTCCCCCTCACCGCGGTGCGCCGCGCCGCGATGCTCGCGGGCTCGACCGTCGCCGTCGCGCTCCCTGCGTTCGAGGGCGAGGAGGCCCTCGCCGCGATCGGCCTCGAGGTC
>JBQGFI010000494.1:0-3826 GCA_052040065.1 Marmoricola sp. | reverse complement strand
CCCGGCTCCAGGTCGAGCAGCGAGGAGGGCACCAGGTCGGTGAAGACCCGGACGCCGTGCACCGCCGTGACCGCCAGTCCGGCCCGGGTGGCCAGGGCGCGCACGTCGTCGGCCGCGAAGCGGCGCTCGGCGCCACGTCCGGTCGGCACCTGGCCGGCGCCGCCGGCGAGCAGCTCCCGCGCCTGGCCGAAGTGACCGGCCATGGCCCGCGCCACCACGGCGGCGTGGTGCTGGCCGACGACCAGCGAGAGGGTGCCACCGGGTCGCAGCACCGCGGCGATCGCCGCCAGCGCGGCGTCGACGTCGTCGACCAGCCCCAGCACCCCGTGGCAGAGCACCAGGTCGTAGCCCTGCTCCACCGCACCGAGGTCGGAGCCGAGACCGGCCAGCGTGTCGAGGTCGCCCTGGACCGCGACCACCCGGTCGGCGACGCCGTCGTCGGCCGCGCGCCGGGCCAGGATGGCCAGCGCGTCGGGACTGGGGTCGACCACGGTGACCCGGTGGCCGAGCCCGGCCACGTGCACGGCCAGGCCACCGGTGCCACCGCCGATGTCGAGCACGCGGCGCTCCCCGGGGCCGTCGCCGAGCAGGTCGCGGACGGCGTCCCAGACCACCGCGGTACGAGTGGCGTTGCGACGCTCGAGCGGGCGATCCATGGACCGCACCCTAGGCCACGGGGCGCGACCGCAGCGGCGCCGCTCACCGCGTCCGCCTCGCTCACCCCGGGCTCCCGGGGCTGCGGTGCCACAGCCGGCGCGCCACCTCGCCGGAGACCACCCCGGTGGGGCTGCCGGCGGGGGCGATGTCGGCGTAGGGCGACATCCGGAAGCCGCTGGAGTGCACCAGCACCCGGTGGGTGCCCGGCTCGTCGGCCGCTGCCGGGTGCCGCCCGGGGCGGGGCGAGCCCTCCAGCAGCGCGTGCACCGCGCCGAGACCCTCGCGCTCCCAGAGCCCCTGGAGCACCGCGAGGTCCCAGGCACCGGTGGCGCGCAGCGAGACCCCGCGCCGGCCGGTGCGGCGCAGCTGGCCGCGCACCACCAGCAGCCAGGAGCCGAAGACGGTGCCGGCGTAGGGGCCCTGGGCGTCGTCGAAGAGGGTGGCGTCGACCGGCCCGGTGCCGTCGTCGAGCGTCACGAAGACCACGCGCCGGCCCGAGCGGATGGGCGGCGTCTGGGTGGCGACCTTGACCCCGGCGACGAGCAGCTCGCTGCCGCTGCGTGCCTCGAGCAGCCCCGCCGACCGGGTGGTGCCGAGCGCGGCGAGGAGCTCGGTGTGGAAGTCCATCACGTGGCGGCTCACGTCGAGTCCGAGCACCTCCAGCTCGGCGCGGACCCGGTCGACCTCGCTCATCTCGGGCAGCCCCGCCCCCGACCGGGTCGCCGACGCCACGTCGAGGGTCAGCTGCACCGAGTCGGTGACGTGCGCGCTGCCGTGGCCGGCCCCCAGGTCGCGGGCGCGTCGCCAGTGGCTCGAGCGCGATCCCGCGCGCCGCAGCCGGTCGAGGTCGCCGACCTCGAGCAGCAGGTCGCGGCGCGTGGTGGCCCCGCGTCCGGCGTCGTGGCCGATCCGGTGCACGCGGTCGAAGCCACCGGCCTGCACGAGGTGCTCGACCACCGGCCGGGAGACCCGGGCGCGCTCCCAGAAGTCGCTCAGCGAGACGTAGGGGGCGTCCTCGCGTGCGGTGACGATGCGCGCCACCTCCGCGTCGTCGATGCCGCGCACCTCGGCCAGCGAGACCCGGATGCCGTAGCCGTCGTCGGGCCCCGCGCCCAGGCGCTCGGCGGTGTAGGTGGCTGCGCTGGCGTTGACGTCGACCCCGAGCACCGCGAGGCCGAGCTGGCGGGCGTCGTCGAGCAGCAGCCGCTTGGGGTACATGCCCGGGTCGTGGGTGAGGATCCCGGAGAGGAAGTGGGCCGGGTAGTGCGCCTTGAGCCAGGCCGACTGGTAGGTCGGCAGCGCGAAGGCGGCGGCGTGGGCCTTGCAGAAGCCGAAGGAGGCGAAGGCCTCGATGACCGCCCACAGCCGCTCCACGACCGGGGCGGGGTAGCCCCGCGCGAGGGCCCGCGGGCAGAACCACGCCTTGGTCTCGGCCATGCCCGCGGTGTCGCCGAGGGCCCGGCGGTGCTCGTCGGCCTCGGCGAGGGTGCAGCCGCCGATCTCGGAGATGATCTCGATGACCTGCTCGTGGAAGACCACGACGCCCTGGGTGCCCGCGAGGATCGGGCGCAGGTCGTCGTGGAGGTAGCCCGGCAGCCGCCACCCGTGCTTGACCTCGAGGTAGGGGGTGATCATGTCGCTCTTGACCGGGCCGGGGCGGAAGAGCGAGATGTCGGTGATGATGTCGGAGAAGCTCTCGATGCCGGACTTGCCGACCAGCTCGCGCTGCCCGGGTGACTCGATCTGGAAGACCCCGAGCGTCTTGGCGCTGGAGATCATCTCGTAGGTGACCAGGTCGTCGAGCGGCACCTGGGTCTCGTCGTCGAGGTCGATCCGGACCCCCTCGAGCCGCTCGACCTCGGCCACCGCGTGGGCCATCGAGGACTGCATCCGGATGCCGAGCACGTCGAGCTTGAGCAGGCCGAGGTCCTCGACGTCGTCCTTGTCGAACTGGCTCATCGGGTAGCCGAGCGCGCTGCGCTCGACCGGGGTGCGGTCGAGCAGCGAGCGGTCGGAGAGCAGCACCCCGCAGGGGTGCATCGCGACGTGGCGGGGCAGCCCGTCGAGCCGCTCGACCAGGGAGAAGAAGCGGGTCAGCCCCGCCTCTCCGTCGGTGCCCTCGGCGTCGAGCAGCCGGCGCAGCGAGCGCAGCTCGGGCAGGTCGCGCACCGCCATCCGGGCGTCACGGGCGCGCACGTGGGGGAAGGACTTGGCCAGCGCGTCGATCTCGCCGAGCGGCATCCCGAGCGCCGCCCCCACGTCGCGGATCGCGTGGCGCACCCGGTAGGTCTCCATCATCGCCACCGTCGCGCAGCGCTGCTCGCCGAAGCGCGAGAGGATCGCGTCGTAGACCTCCAGCCGCCGGGCCGACTCGACGTCGACGTCGACATCGGGCAGCGACTGGCGCAGCGGGGAGAGGAAGCGCTCCATCAGCAGGCCGTGGCGGATCGGGTCGATGCCGGAGACGCCGAGCAGGTAGTTGACCAGGCTGCCCGCGCCGGAGCCGCGCGCGGCGGTGCGGATGCCCAGCTCCTTGATCATCGTGGTGACCTCGCCGACGGTCAGGAAGTAGGAGGCGTAGCCGAGGTGGCCGATGATGCCGAGCTCGTCGTCGAGGCGCTTCCAGATGCGCTGCCGCGGGGCGTTGCCGTAGCGCCACCCGATGCCGGCCTCGCACCGGGCCCGCAGCACGAGGTCGGCGTCGACCTCGCCCGTACCGAGACCCGTACCGAGACCCGTGCCCAGACCCGTGCCCAGACCGGGGTCGAGCTCGGGGAAGTGGACCTCGCCGAGACCGAGGTCGGCGCGGGGGTCGAGCACGCACTGGTCGGCGAGGGCCCGGGTGCGGGCGAGCAGCGCGGTCGCCCCGTCGCCCCCGGCGAGCCCGGCGGCGCGGCAGATCTCCTCGGCGACCTCGTGCATCTGCTTGCCGGACTTGCAGAAGCCCTCGGCGTTGCGCCGGTCGAGGTGGCGCAGGTCGATCGGAACCAGCCGACGGGTCGCGTCGAGCACGTCGGTGACCGGGGCG
This sequence comes from Marmoricola sp., assembly GCA_052040065.1. Taxonomy (GTDB): domain Bacteria; phylum Actinomycetota; class Actinomycetes; order Propionibacteriales; family Nocardioidaceae; genus Marmoricola. Next base: position 141 of record JBQGFI010000494.1, on the reverse strand, counting down.
TCGAGCCGGTCGGCGAAGCGGACGGCGTTGGTGAGCACGGTGGTGACGCCGAGGCGGGTGGCCAGCCCGAGCATCCGACCGGCGTGGGCCGAGGTGCCGGGCCCCGCCCCGGGCAGCCGGTGGGAGACCAGCTCGACGGCC
>JBQGFI010000493.1:0-6352 GCA_052040065.1 Marmoricola sp. | reverse complement strand
CGTGTGGCAGCGAGCGGTCACCGGCGGCGCCTTCGCGCCCGCCGAGGAGGTGGGATCGATGCGGGTGCTCACCCGCACCCGCGGGTCAGCCGGCGAGGAAGTCGGCTGAGCGGTCGACCGGCGCGCAGCCGCACTCCAGCGCGATCTCCGGGAAGGCGGGCGCCAGCGTCTCGCCGCGCATGATCCCGGACCCCGGGGTGGTCCGCGAGAGCGCGTCGACGGCCAGCACGACCGCCGCCGCGGTGTACGTCGTCTCCTCGCGCGGCCAGATGGCGTCGTCGGCGTAGACGTAGCCGGTCCAATAGCCGCCGTCGTCGTTGCGCAGGTGCTGCACGTCGGTGAGCAGGCGCAGCGCCGCGGCGCGGTCGCCGAGCGCGTCGAGGGCGAGCACCAGCTCGCAGGTCTCGGCGCCGGTGACCCACGGGTTGGTGTCGACGCAGCGGATGCCGAGACCCGGCACCACGAAGTCGTCCCACCGCTGGGCGATCAGGGCGCGGCCGTCGGCGCCGCGGACGGCGCCACCGAGCACCGGGTAGTACCAGTCCATCGCGAAGGCCGGCTTGGCCAGGAAGCGGTCGCGGTGGGCGCGCAGCCCGTGGCCGAGCCGACCACCGGCCAGCTCCCACTCGGGCTGCGGGTCGTCGAGCAGGGTGGCGAGCGCGACCCCGGCCCGCAGCGCCTGGTAGATGCTCGAGGAGCCCGAGAGCAGCGCCTCGTCGAAGGCCTCCCCCGGCCGGCCGTCGCGCCGGCCCTGGGCCCAGGCGATGCCGCCGTGCGGCAGCTGCAGCCCGACGACGTGGTCGAGGCCACGGCGGACGTGCGGCCACATCCGGCTCGCGAAGCCGCGCTCGCCCGTGAGCAGCCAGTGGTGCCACGCCCCGACAGCCAGGTCGGCACACATGTTGGTCTCGGTGCCGGGGTCGTCGACCGAGCCGAGGTGGAAGCGCATCGGCCACGAGCCGTCGGCGCGCTGCGTGCGCGCGACCCAGTCGTACGCCGCCTCGGCCGCCTCGCGCTCGCCGCCGACGAGGAGCGCCATCGCCGCCTCGACGTGGTTCCACACGTCGACCCGGTCGAGGGGGCTCCACGGGATGGCGCCGTCGGGCTCCTGGGTGCGCACGATGGTGCGCACCGTCGCGGTGACCGCGGCGGCGTCGAGCAGGCCCGGCAGCTCGGGGACGGTCATGCGGGCTTGCGCAGGTAGAGCACCAGGCTCTTGCCGATCAGCGGGTCGAGCACGCGCTCCGCGCCGCGGGTCAGCCGGGAGATGCCGCGCGTGCGCATGATGTCCCAGACCAGCAGCTGGTGGTAGGCGCGGACGAGGTGGTGCCGGTCACGGGTCACGCCGACGGCGCACTTGATCCACCAGTACGGCGCGTGCAGTCCGTGCACGTGGTCGCGGCCCTCCAGCACCAGTCCGGCGCGCTCGAGCTGTGCCACGAGCTCGGAGCCGCGGTAGATGCGCACGTGGCCGCCCTCGACCTCGTGGTACTCCGTCGACAGCGCCCAGCAGACCCGCTCGGGCCCGTAGCGCGGCACGGTGACCGCGATCGTGCCACCGGGCCGGAGCACGCGCACGAGCTCGGCGATGGCCCCGCCGTCGTCGGGGATGTGCTCGAGCACCTCGGCCGCCACGACCCGGTCGAACTCGCCGTCGGCGAAGGGCAGCGAGAGCGCGTCGCCCTGCTTGACGTCGGCCTCGGCGCCGTCGGGCACCTCGCCGGCCTCGCGCATCGCCGCGAAGAGCTCGGAGACACCGTGCAGCTCGTCGGCGTCGGCGTCGAGCGCGCTGACGTCGGCGCCGCGCCGGTACATCTCGAAGGCGTGGCGACCGGCGCCGCAGCCCATGTCGATGACGCGGTCGCCGGGACGCAGCCCGAGTCGGTCGAAGTCGACGGTCAGCACGTGCTCTCCTCCTGCGTGGGGCGGGCAGCCGACCTGCGCGCCACCACCTCGTCGTACGCCGCCACGGTCGCCTCGGCCACCGCGCGCCAGCTGAAGCGCTCCCGCACCCGGTCCCGGCCGGCCCGGCCCATCCGCGCGCGCCGCTCGGGATCGTCGAGCAGGGCGGCGAGCGCGTGCTCGAGCTGGCCGACGTCGCCCGGCTCCACGAGGTCGGCGCACTCGCCGTCGGGTCCCACCACCTCGGGGATGGCGCCCGCGCGGCTGACGACCAGCGGGGTGGCGCAGGCCATCAGCTCGGCCGTCGGCAGCGAGAACCCCTCGTAGAGCGAGGGCACGCAGGCCACCTCGGCCGACCCCATCAGCGCGACCAGCTCGGCGTCGCCGAGGCCGTGCACGAAGCTGACGGCGTCGTGCAGGCCGAGCTCGTCGACGAGCCGCTCGGTGCGGCCGCCCGGCGTCGGCCGGCTCACCATCACCAGGTGCACCTCGCGCTCGGTGCGTAGCTTGGCCACCGCCTCCAGCAGCGTCGCCACGCCCTTCATGGGGGCGTCGGCGCTCGCCATGGCCAGGATGCGGCCCGGCACCCGCGGCGCGGTGGGAGGCCGGAAGCCCTCGTCGACGCCCAGCGGCACGACCTGCACGCGTGCGGGATCGACGCCGAAGTCGCGCACGATGTCGCGCTTGCTCGACTCCGAGACCGTGAGCACGTGACCCGCGGTGCGCGCCACGCGCGCCTGCATCCGGGTGAAGCCGTACCACCGGCGTACGCCGAGGCGCTTGCGGAGGCCCGTCGCCGCCGCGAGGTCGGTACGGCGGTCGACCGTGATGGGGTGGTGGATGGTGGTGACCGTCGGCAGCATCGCCTCGACGTCGCGCAGCCCCCAGCCGAGGGTCTGGTTGTCGTGGACCACGTCGAAGTCCTCGCGCCGCTGCCCGAGGATCCGGGCCACGCGGCGGCTGAAGGTGCGCGGCTCCGGGAAGCCCCCGCTCCACATCTCGAGCACCTCGCTGACGTCGACCAGGTCGCGCAGCTCGGACGGCCGGGGCGTGCGGAAGGGGTCGGGCTCGCGGTAGAGGTCGAGGCTCGGCACCCGCGTCAGCGCGACCTCGGGGTCGAGGTCGGGGTAGGGCGCACCGGAGAACACCTCGACCTCGTGGCCGAGCGCGACCAGGGCGCGGGAGAGGTGGCGCACGTAGACGCCCTGGCCCCCGCAGTGCGGCTTGCTCCGGTAGGACAAGAGGGCGACGCGCACGGCCCGACAGTAACTGAACGCGTGTCAACTACCGTCACTCGAGTGCCCCGGGAAGACGTGGGCCGTGGGGTCGACCAGCACGGCCGCGTTGTTGACCGCGGTCGCCACCTCGCCGAAGCCGACCGCGATCAGCCGCACCTTGCCGGGATACTCGGTGATGTCCCCCGCGGCGAAGACCCTCGGCAGGTTGGTGCGCATGTGCGTGTCGACGACCACGTGCCGGTGGTCGAACTCCAGGCCCCACTCCTGCATCGCGCCGAGGTCCGCCACGAAGCCGAGCGCCGCGACCACGGCCTGGGCGGGGCGCGTGAGCACCTCGCCGTCGGCGGTGGTGATCTCGACCGACGCCACGTGGTGCTCCCCCACGAGCCGGGTGACCTGCGCGCGGGTGATCACCTCGGTGCGGCCCGCCAGCACGGCGTCGACCGTGGCGCGGTGGGCGCGGAACTGGTCGCGACGGTGCACCAGCGTCACCGAGCGGGCGATCGACTCGAGGTGGTGCGCCCAGTCGAAGGCGCTGTCGCCGCCGCCGACGATGACGACGTCGCGGCCGGCGTACTCGGCGAAGGAGGGCACGAAGAAGACCAGGCCGCGGTCGTCCCAGCCCTCGCCCGCCGGCAGCGGACGCGGCGTGAACTTGCCCATCCCCGCGGTGACGACCACCGCGCGCGCCGTGATCGTCGTGCCGTCGTCGAGCCGCAGGACCGCGCGCCCCTCCGACTCCTCGTCGGTGGTCTCCAGGGTCGCGGCGGTGCGCCCCAGCAGGTACGTCGGGCGCGCGCTGGACGCCTGCTCGACCAGCCGCTCGACCAGCTCGCGACCCTTGATCGAGGGGAAGCCCGCGACGTCGAGGATCGACTTCTCGGGGTACATCGCCGAGACCTGTCCGCCGAGCTCGGGCAGCGAGTCGACCACGGTGCCGCGCATGCCGCGGAAGCCGGCGTAGTAGGCACCGAAGAGGCCGGTCGGACCGGCACCGACGACGAGCAGGTCGGTGTCGATCTCCTGCGGGGGGCTGGTCGAGGTCATCAGAAGGCATCCATCCGTGAGACGCGCCACTCTCCCGCATCGGCCCGCATCGTGACCAGCACCCGCACCTCGTCGCTGCGGCGCCCCGGGGACCCCTGGGTGGTGCTGACCTGGTCGAGGTAGACCAGCGCGACCGCGCGGTCGGGGCCGGCGGAGACCACGGCGACGTCGGTGGCCGTGGCCCGCACGGTCACCCGGTCGCGCTCGACCGACGGTCGCAGCCGCTCCATCAGGTCGGCGTACTCCGTCGCGAAGCGGGCCGAGAGCAGCTCCTCCCGCGTCTCGGTGACGACGTCGTCGAAGCCCTCCCAGTCGTAGGACAGCACCCGCTCCACGACCGGCCCCGCTCCCTCCAGCACGGCGTCACGCGCCTGCAGCGAGGTCACCGGCTGCGCCTGGCTGGGTCGGCTGCTCGCCGGCCGCTGGTCCCACCACAGCGCCACCGACACCCCGGCGGCCAGGACCACGCAGAGCAGGACCAGCACCAGGGTCGCCCCCGGACCGACCCAGCGCATCCCGCGCGGCAGCGCGTGCGTCCACCCGCCGCTCACCGGGCGAACCCCAGCTCCGCGACCAGCCACGCGCCGTCCCGCCGCTCCAGGACCAGCCGCATCCGGTGCTTGCGCAGCTCCTCGTCCTCGCCGGTGTCGCGGTCGCGCACGGCGCTGTCGGCGGCCACGAGCACCACCGCGCGCTGGTCGTCGAGCTCTCCCACGCCGACGACCCGGGTCGCGCTGGTGACCACGGCACGGGCCCGCTCCACGCGTGCCACGAGCCGCTCGCGCGACGCGGCGTACGACTCGGCGAAGTCACCGGTGGCACCGGCGAGCACCCGCTCGGTGACCGCCTCCATGTCGCGGTGGTCGACCTCGAGGAAGGCCTCGGCCTCCTCGGTCGCCGCGCTGGTCACCTCGCGGTAGAGCGCGGAGGTGTGCTGTGCGGGCGCGTCGCCCGCGGCGGCCGGGGCGTCGCGCGTCCAGACCACCGCGACCGTCGCGGCCAGCGCGAGCGCCAGCAGGACCAGCGCGCCGTCGACGAGGACCCAGCGACGTGCGGCGACGCGTCCCGGGAGGTCGTCGGTGGGCACGCCGGAAGCCTAGTGGCACACGTCACTAGACTCCCGCAGGATGAGCACGCGGCAGAGCGACGAGACGGGGCTGCAGCGGATGGGGCTGCACAAGCCCAGTGCGCTGCTGCTGCTCGCCCAGCTGGCGGCCGTGGTCGCCTACCCCTTCCTCCAGGACGGCACCGTGGGATCGACCCTGCTGGGGGTGCTCTCGATGGTGGCCGTGGGGCTCGCGGTCGCGGTGGTCCGCTACACGCCGTCGCTCTCGGTGATCGCCTTCGCGGTCGGGCTGCCCGCCGTGGTGCTGACCGTCGGCGAGGCGATCTGGCCCGACAACGACGCGGTGGCGATCGTGAGCGGCGTGCTGCACGCGGTCTTCTACTTCTACGTCTCGATCAGCCTGATCCGCTACCTCTTCCACGACGACCGCGTCTCCACCGACGAGCTGTGGGCGATCGGCGCGGCCTTCACGGTGGTGGCGTGGGCCTTCGCTCACGTCTACGTCGTCGTCGCGGTCGCCGCGCCCGGCTCGATCGACCCGCTCGGCGAGGCCGGCGCCGACCGCTTCTTCGACCTGCTGTTCTTCTCCTTCACCAACCTGACCAGCGTCGGCCTCTCCGACGTCCTGCCCGTGGGCGACCACGCCCGGTCGGTCGTGATCCTCGAGCAGGTCGCCGGCGTGCTCTACGTCGCGATGGTCATCTCGCGCCTGGTCGCCATGACGGTGCGCCACCCCACCGAGCGGTAGCCGCTAGTCGAGGCAGAAGTCGTTGCCCTCGGGGTCGTTCATCCAGATGCAGGCCTGGTCGAGCCCGTCGGGCTCCTGGCGCAGGACCACGGTCGCGCCGAGCGCCACCAGCCGCTCTGCCTCGGCGTCGAGGGCTGCCAGCCGCTCCGCGTCCTTGAGCCCGGGCGCGGCCCGCACGTCGAGGTGCACCCTGTTCTTCGCGGTCTTGCCCTCCGGCACCCGCTGGAAGAACAGCCGCGGCCCGTCGCCCTCGACCGGCCGGGCGGCCGAGCGGCTGTTCCACTCCGACTCGGGCACGCCGACGCTCGCCAGGAAGGCCGGCCAGGTGTCGAAGTCCCCCGGCGGCGACTC
>JBQGFI010000492.1:0-2131 GCA_052040065.1 Marmoricola sp. | reverse complement strand
GTCAGGGGGTTCCAGCGGTTGTGCAGCACGCCGAGGACGGCGTAGCACTCGCGGTCGGAGTCGACGAGGATCCGGATGCCGACCAGGTCGTAGATGTCGGAGAACTCGCGGCCGCCGAGGATCATCTTCTGGTAGATCGAGTAGTAGTGCTTGGGCCGACCCGTGACGCGGGCGTTGATCTTGGCGGCCCGCAGGTCCTGCTCGACCGAGGCGCTGACCTCGGCGAGGAACTGGTCGCGCGAGGGGGCGCGCTCGGCCACCAGCCGCACGATCTCGTCGTAGATCTTCGGGTGCATCGTGGCGAAGGCGAGGTCCTCGAGCTCCCACTTCAGGGTGTTCATACCCAGCCGGTGGGCCAGCGGGGCGTAGATCTCGAGGGTCTCGCGGCTCTTGCGCTCCTGCGTCTCCTGCTTGACGTAGCGCAGCGTGCGCATGTTGTGGAGCCGGTCGGCGAGCTTGATGACGAGCACGCGGATGTCGCGGCTCATCGCCACGATCATCTTGCGGATCGTCTCGGCCTGCGCGGAGTCGCCGTACTTGACCTTGTCGAGCTTGGTGACGCCGTCGACGAGCAGCGCGACCTCGTCGCCGAAGTCGGCCCGCAGCTGGTCGAGGGTGTACGGCGTGTCCTCGACGGTGTCGTGCAGCAGCGCCGCCACCAGGGTCGGCTCGGTCATGCCGATGTCGGCGAGGATCGTGGTGACCGCCAGCGGGTGGGTGATGTAGGGGTCGCCGCTCTTGCGGGTCTGACCGCGGTGGTGCTTCTCGGCGATGTCGTAGGCGCGCTCGAGCAGCGCGAGGTCGGCCTTGGGGTGGTTGGCCCGCACCGTGCGGAAGAGCGGCTCGAGCACGGGGTTGCCGACCTGGCGGCTGCTGCCCATGCGCGCGAGCCGGGCGCGGACGCCGCGGCCGGTCAGCGCGGGGGCGCGCTCGGGCGTCGGCTCGGACTTCGAGGGTCCCCGGGGGGCGAGTCGCGAGGAGGGCGCGCCACCGTCAGCACCGCCGGGCGGTGTGCCCGTCGGAGCGGGGGACTCGGTGGTGACCGGGTCCTCGGCCAATGGCTCCCCCTCGGGTGGCTGCAGGTCTACGACCAGTCTAGGCGTGCCCTACACGACGTGGAGCGCGGTGAGCGGCAGGTCGCCGATCGTCTCGCGCCCCGGCAGGAAGCTCAGCTCCAGCAGCACCGCCACGGCGTGCACCGCGCCACCGGCCTGCTCGACCAGGTGCTGGGTGGCCCTGGCGGTGCCACCGGTGGCCAGCACGTCGTCGACGACGAGCACCCGGTCGCCCGGGTCGAGCGCGTCGGTGTGCATCTCGAGGGTCTCCTCGCCGTACTCGAGGGCGAAGGAGACCGCCCGGGTCTCCCACGGCAGCTTGCCCGGCTTGCGCACGGGGACGAAGCCCACGCCCAGCGCCAGCGCGACCGGGGCCGCGAGGATGAACCCGCGCGCCTCCATCCCGACGACGCGGTCGACGACGACCCGCCCCGCCGCGTCGCGACCCGCTGCGGCGAGCGCCTCGACGGTGCGGGTCAGCGCCTCGTGGTCGTCGAGCAGCGGCGTGATGTCCTTGAAGACCACGCCCGGCTTCGGGAAGTCGGGCACGTCTCGCACGAGGCGCCGGATCGCTGCGTCCAGCGGCTCGGCCCCGCCCACCTGGGCGCTCACTTGCGCTTGGAGCGCGGCTCGCGGCGCGGCTGGCTGCGCTTGGAGGAGCCGCCCTCGCGCATCGGCGCCTTGGAGTCCGGCACGACGCGTCCCGAGCCCATCGCGTCGGTGCGGGGCGCGGTGCGCATGCCGGGTCGCGGCTCCTCGTCGTCGGCAAGCTCGGGCGGCTCGTCGTCGAGGGCCGTCGCCGAGCGCCTCGGGGCGTCCTCCCCCTGCACCGGCATGCCGTCGGAGAAGACCGGCACGTCGGCGTAGCGGTCGACCGCCCGGCGGCGGCGGGCCTTGGCGCGCGCGTCGGAGTCGCTGATCTCCTTCTCGCCCTGCTTGAGCTGCACGGCCAGCGGCGTCGCGATGAAGATCGAGGAGTAGGCGCCGGCCGCCATGCCGACGAACAGCGAGAGCGAGAGGTCCTGCAGCGACCCGCTGCCGCCGAGCGTCGTGATGCTGACGTAGAGGATGACGGC
>JBQGFI010000491.1:0-11492 GCA_052040065.1 Marmoricola sp. | reverse complement strand
GGGCCGAAGCGGTACCACGCGGCCGCGAAGGGCGTCTCGGGCAGCGCCATGCCGCCGGCGTCGTCGACGCCGAGGGCCTGCACCGGCAGCTCGAGGTCGAGCGCGGGCACGCGCAGGCCCGTGGGCGGTGTCGGCTCCGGCGCCGCGGAGGGCGACGCCTCGGTGCGTACGGCGCCCTGCGGCCGGGCGGGCGACGCCGTCGGCTCCGCCACGGAGGCCTGGACGGTGCCCACGACCTCGCGCGGCGGCGTACCGTCGCGGACCAGCCAGCCGACCAGGAGCGCGCCCAGGAGGGCTGCCGCCACGACGACGACAACCCTCCCGGAGGTGTGCAGCCGCGTCACCGGCGAGCGGCGCTCCGCTGCGGTCGCACCACGAGCAGTGCCACCGAGCCCGCGAAGAGCGCGCCGACGGCCATCCACCAGCCCGTGACGCCACCGGCGGACATCTCCGCCGCCTGACCGCCACTGCCGGCGGCCACGCCGCCGGGAGCGGAGTGGGCGCCCGAGATGGTCTGCACGGCCAGCTGCAGGTTGTCGGCCTCGGCGCTGCCCCAGGCGTAGACGATGGTGTTGGTGCCCTCGGCGAGGTCGAGGTCGGCCGGGCCGATCGCGACGGTGTCGGTGCCCGCCAGGACGACGTCGGCACTGATCGTGCCCGCCGGGACCTCGGCGCTGTCCTCGTTGGGGTTGGTCAGGTCGGTGAAGACCGGGGCACCGTCGGCACGCACGTCGACCGCGGGGGCGGCGGCGGTGTGACGGACCGTGACCCGGGCCTGACCGGCGGCGACGGCTGAGGTGTCGTTGACGAAGGGCGTCAGCGCCGGGTTGCCGTCGGCGTCGAGGTTCGCCGTCACGGTGATGTTGGCACCGGCCGGCACCTCCACCCCGGAGGCCTCGACGACGGCGTCGGCGTCAGCGCCGGCCCCGGCCTCGGTGACCTTCAGGTCGTAGGAGCCGGCGGGCAGCGCCACCGGGTCGGTGAGGGTGCCGGGCTCGAAGTCGGTGAGCAGCGGCTCGCCGTTGGCGTAGACGTCGACCGTGGCGTCGGGGATGGCGTGCAGCACCGAGACCTGGGCGTCACCGCCCGAGTCGGCCGCGTGCGCGGGTGCGGCGAGGGCGAGGGAGGCGAGCGCGAGCGGGAGGGCCGCCAGCAGGCGGGGGATCGTGAGCTTCATCGGAACCTCTCGGAGTGTCGGACGGGACCACGCCATCGGCGGGTTGTCCACACTTCGGTCGCCGGGCCCTCGGCGGTTGCCGTCGGTCGCGGACGGCCTTCCCTGCTCCGGCGGCAGCGTCCTCAGCTCGGGTCGAGGTCCAAGAACGTGAGCTCGCGCTCCCCGTGCGTCAGGCTCTGCAGCGCCTCGATGAAGGCTTCGCCCGTCAGATCGACCCCGGGCGGCAGCGGTTCTTCCGACAGGAAGACGCTTCCCCCACCCGCGGAGATGCGGTCGCCCATCACGAGCTCGACACCGAAGACGGTCACGGCGACCTCACTTTCGTCGACGGCGATGACGCTCGACCCGTGCGGGAGCAGCACCACCGACGTCGCGCTCCCGCTCGACAGCGAGAGGTACCGGTAGCCCCCGATCTCCGGCCCGAACCCCAAGGTCCCGGAGATGTTCTCCTGCATGCAGGAGTCGGTCGGGCCGTCGACGAGGGCCTTCCTGCGCCCCGGCAGGTCGATGCAGGTGATGCTGAGGACACGCTCGGGACCTTCCTCAGCCACGAGATCCTCGCGGGCTGGCTTCGGAAGGTTCGTCCCCCTCCGGCTCTTGCGGCGCTTGCCCTTCACAGGATCCCCACTCCCCCCGGTGCCAACGACGTACGGACCGCCGCCCAGTGTCTCGAGAGCCGCTCAGCCGCTCTGGTACTCCACGACGGTGACGAGCTCTCCTACGTCGAAGTCATGGAGGCGAGCCCGACCGGTCGGTGTCCATCCCTGACGCTCGTAGAAGGCCCTGGCGCGCACGGCTCCCGCGAGCGTCCACAGCACCCCGCGGGCGCCCGCGTCACTCGGGAAGCGGGCCACGCTCCCTCCCCACAGGAGCTGCGCCACACCGGTGCCCCACGAGCTCGGATGGACGTAGAAGGCGTAGACCTCGGGCCGAGGTGTGACGAGGCTCGCCGCACCCCAGTGCGCGAAGCCGACGACCCGGCCGACGGCCTCCACCACGAGAAGGTTCGAACCATCCGACAGCCTGGGCTCGTCGTCCTCGATCAGCCGTGCGGTCAGGGTGGTGCCGGTGCTCGTCCTCCGTGTCACAGCGACTGCCAGCGCCTCGGGAGAGAACACGTCGGCATAGGCCACGCGCCACGCCTCGGCGTGGGCAGATCCGATGGCTTCCGCGTCGGCCGCAGTCGCACCACGCACACGCGGCCCCCGCGCGTGACGACGCGATGGGTGGCTGGCCGCTCACACCACACATCGTCGCAGGGATCTGCAGCCGGGTCGGGCGGCGTACGCCCGGGACGCGACAGACCCCGCCCGGGACGTGCCCGGACGGGGTCTGGTTGCGGCGGTGGCGGAGGGATTTGAACCCTCGGTGGGCTTGCACCCACAAACGCTTTCGAGGCGTTCTCCTTAGGCCGCTCGGACACGCCACCGCCGGAGAGGCTACCGGACGGCGCGGCGGGCGCTCCAATCGCGGTCGTGGGTCTGTCGACGCGCCCCGGCGCGTCGTGGGACACACGACCCGCAGGTCAGGGGCGGTGGTGGGAGAAGAAGTCCTCGAGCAGGGCGGTCGACTCCTCGGCCAGCACGCCGCCGATCACCTCGGGGCGGTGGTTGAGGCGGCGGTCGCGGACGACGTCCCACAGGGAGCCGACCGCGCCGGCCTTGTCGTCGTACGCCGCGAAGACCACGCGGTCGACGCGGGCGAGCACTGCGGCGCCGGCGCACATGGTGCAGGGCTCCAGCGTCACGACCAGCGTGCAGCCGCCGAGGCGCCACTCGCCGCGCGACAGCGCGGCGGCACGCAGGGCGACGACCTCGGCGTGGCCGGCGGGGTCGTGCTCGCGCTCGCGCACGTTGGCGCCGGCGCCGAGCCGCTCGCCGTCCGGACCGACGACCACGGCGCCGATCGGCACGTCACCCCATCCGGCGGCCGACGCCGCCAGGGCGAGCGCCTCGCGCATGGGGTCGCGCCACGCGTCGTGCGCCGCCGTCACGCCCGGCTGTCGTGACCGACGCCGGCCACGGGCTCGTCGACGTCGTCCTCGTCGTCCTCGTCGGGGACCTCCGCCGGCTCCCGGGGCGAGTCCTCCAGGTACTCCTCGAAGTCGTCGCCGAAGCCGAGCTCGTCGGCGATCGCGGCGAGGAGCTCCTCGGGCACCGGCTCGTCGTCGATCAGGGCGGCGAGGTCGGGGGCGCTGATGCCGGCGTCGACCAGCAGGCTGAGGTCACCCGCCGGGCCCGGCTCCTCGTCGTCGTCGACCTCGACCCCGAGGAGGTCGGCGACGGTGCGGGCCAGACCCCACTCCAGGGCCGCGGTGACGTCGGAGAGCACCACCTGGGTGCGGCCCTCGTCGCTGCGCACGAGCAGCGCGAAGTCGTCGCCCACCGAGATCAGCGCCAACGCGTCCGGGTCGGGGTAGCGGCGCAGCTCCTCGGCCACCGCCACCACGTCGCCCAGCGCGCGGTCGGGCAGGTCGTCGAGCTGCCACTCGCCGTCGTCGAGGTAGGCCACGACGGCGAGGTCGACCTCGTCGACCTCGGCACCATCGAGCTCCGTCATCGCCCGCTCCCGTCGGCTGTGGCCGGCACGCCACTGCGATGGTGACAGACCGCGCCGCTCGCGACCACCGCCGGGCGCCCCGCCCCCGGGCCAACCTCTACGGTGCTCCCATGCGCCTGCACGTCGTCGACCACCCGCTCGTTGCCCACAAGCTCACCGCGCTCCGCGACCAGCGGACCGCGTCACCGGAGTTCCGGCGCCTCACCGAGGAGCTGGTCACGCTGCTGGCGTACGAGGCCACGCGCGACGTGCGCGTCGAGCCCAGCTCGATCAGCACCCCCGTCTCGCCCACCCAGGGTGTCTCGCTGATCCGTCCCCGGCCCCTCGTGGTGCCGATCCTGCGGGCGGGTCTCGGCATGCTCGAGGGCATGATGCGGCTGGTGCCGACCGCGGAGGTCGGCTTCCTCGGCATGGTGCGCAACGAGGAGACGCTGGAGGCCTCGACGTACGCCGAGCGGCTGCCCGCCGACCTGTCGGGGCGGCAGTGCTACGTGCTCGACCCGATGCTCGCGACCGGTGGCACCCTCGCCGCGGCCATCAAGTTCCTCACCGACCGCGGGGCCGACCACATCACCGCCATCTGCCTGCTGGTCGCGCCCGAGGGCGTCGCCAACCTGGAGGCCGGGCTGGCCGGGGTCGACGTGCCTGTCTCGGTGGTCACGGCGGCGCAGGACGAGCGGCTCAACGAGAAGGGCTACATCGTGCCGGGGCTCGGCGACGCGGGCGACCGGCTCTACGGCCTGGCGGAGTAGCCCGCTCAGCGGGCGCCTCAGCGGGCGGCCGCGCCGCCCTGCACCGGCAGCAGCCGCTCCTGGGTCGGACGGCGGGCCGGCAGCCAGACGGTGACCTCGGTGCCGTGTCCCTCGGCGGAGCGGATGCCGACGTGGCCGCCGTGCAGCGCGGCGATCGCCTGGACGATGGTGAGGCCGAGCCCGGTGCCCTGCACCGCCTGCTCGGTGGCGCTCTGCGAGCGGAAGAAGCGGTCGTAGAGGCGGTCCTGCTCCGAGGCGGGGATGCCGGGGCCGGTGTCGGTGACGACCAGCTCGCTGCCGTCGTCGGTCGTCCGGACCGCGAGCGAGACCTGCCCGCCGTCGGGGGTGAACTTCACGGCGTTGCCCAGCAGCTTGCCGAGCATCCGCCGCAGCTGGGCCGGGTCGGCGTCGTGGACGACGGGGCACGGGGGCAGCGCGACGCGCACCTCGAGGCTGCGGTTGCGCAGCGCCGGCGTGAGCTCGTCGTGGGCGCAGCGTGCGACGTCGCGCAGGTCGATGTCCTCCGGCGCGATCTCCAGGCGGGAGGTCTCGATCTCGGAGAGCGTGAGCAGGTCCTCCACGAGGCTGAGCAGCCGCCGGCTGTTGCGGTCGACCCGGTCGACGACGTCGAGCTGGTCGACGCTGAGCTCCCCGGCCATGCCCTCCTCCAGCACCTCGGTGTAGCCGATGATGCTGGTGATGGGCGTCCGCAGCTCGTGGCTGACCGTGGCGACGAAGTCGCCCTTGACGCGCTCGAGGTCCTGCAGCCGCTCGACGGCCGCCTTCTGGTGCTCCAGGGTCTCCAGCAGCGCCTGCTGCGCCAGCTCGCGCTCGGTGACGTCGACGGCCGTGAGCATGTAGCCCGCCGGGTCGCCGTGCTCGTCGAGCACCGGGGAGACCACGATCTGCGCGACGTGCTGGGTGCCGTCGAAGCGTCGCGAGTGCCACAGCTCGGTGGTGCGACCCTGCTCGACGCTGGCCTGCCAGAGGTCGGCGACGACGGGGGCGGTCCCGAGCTCCTCGGCCATGCGACGCAGCTCCTGGTCGCTCCACAGCACGTCGGGCACCTCGCCGATCACCTGCTGCGCGCGGTAGCCCCACAGCTCCTCGGCGGCGGGGTTGAAGACCGAGATCCGGCCGTCGGGGCCCGTGGCGACGATGGCGGAGCCGGCGGCGGAGAAGATCAGGCGCTCGAGCGTGGCCCGCTCGGCCGCGGACTTGGCGGCCGCCCGTCGCTGCTGGGTGACCACCACCGAGATGGGCAGCAGGATCAGGCCGCAGTCGAGCAGGAAGAGCTGGAGCACGGCGTGGACGGCGTCGGGCGCCAGACCCCACCGGGTCTCCAGGGCGGCGATCGGCCCGACGCCGAGCACGGTCAGCACGCCGGCCAGCACGCTGAGGGCGACGAGGACCAGCGAGGCATCGCGGAGCGTGCCGCGGAAGGCGTGCCAGGCGAACATAGGCATGACCGCGAAGACGACCGGAGCCGGCACCAGGTCGCTGAAGACGGCCCCCCCGGCACCGAGGGTGACCACGGCGGACCCCACCCGCTCGGCAGTGCCGGCGAGCGGACGGAAGCGGTTGTGGGGCAGGAAGAGCGGCAGCAGCACGACCATCGCCGCGGCGGTGCCGCAGAAGGTGCTGAAGAGGACCGACGGCCCACGCTCGAGGTCGCTGACCGCGGCCGTCGCGACGACTCCCACGACGGCGACCGCGGAGCCGGCGGCGGCGGCGCCGATCAGCCGGGACACGTCGCCCTCGTCCTGCATGGCCACCTGCTCGCGCCCCCGGCGGAGCAGCAGCCACGTCGTCGTGCTGGCGGCGGCGTAGCCCAGCGCCATGCCGGTCGCGACGTCCCAGCCGTGGCCGCGCTCGACCCACGCCAGCAGCGTCACGACGGCGAGCAGGGCGACCACGGCGGCGCTCCAGCGGCTCGGCACCAGCAGGAGCAGGGCGACGCCCAGCGCGGCCGGCGCCCACACCAGCGGCGTCTGCGCCGCGGCCCCGGGAGCCGGGACCAGCAGCAGGGCGAGGGCGATCGTCACCGCGAGCAGCGCCGGGGGCAGCACGCCGTACCGGGCCAGCCGGACGACGCGGGCGCGCCCCGGCAGCCCCCAGGGCGCAGGCGCTGCTGCGGCGTGGAATGCGTGCACTGTGCTGGACTCCCCCGTCGGCCAACTCGTCTCGGTACGAGGAGTATGGGAGAGATTCGCGGTGAATGTCCGGCTTATTCGGGTATCCGGCGTCGGGCGGCCTGCCCCGACGCCGGTGTCAGAGCGCCTTGACGGCGTTGAGCAGCTTGCTCATCGAGTCCTTGGCGTCACCGAAGAGCAGCGTGGTGTTGTCCTCGAAGAGCAGCTCGTTCTCGATGCCGGCGAAGCCCGGGCGCATCGAGCGCTTCATGAAGACGACCTGCTTGGCCTCGTCGGCGTTGAGGATCGGCATGCCGTAGATGGGCGCGCCCGGGGTGGTCTTGGCCGCCGGGTTGACCACGTCGTTGGCGCCCACGACCAGGGCGACGTCGGCGTCCTTGAAGTCGCCGTTGATCTCGTCCATCTCCTTGAGCTGCTCGTAGGGCACCTGCGCCTCGGCGAGCAGCACGTTCATGTGGCCGGGCATCCGGCCGGCGACCGGGTGGATGGCGTAGTCGACCTCGATCCCGCGCTCGCCCAGCACGTCGACCAGCTCGCGCAGCGTGTGCTGCGCCTGGGCGACGGCCAGGCCGTAGCCCGGGACGATGATGACGCGCTCGGCGTACGCGAGCATGATCGCGACGTCCTCGGGTCCCGCGCTCTTGACCGGACGGTCGGCGGCCTCGCCCGCGCCCAGCTTGGAGCCGCCCTTGAGCGCGCCGAAGAGGATGTTGGCCACGGAGCGGCCCATCGCCCCGGCCATCAGCAGGGTCAGGAAGGTGCCCGAGGCCCCCACGAGCGTGCCGGCGACGAGCAGCACGACGTTGTCGAGGACGTAGCCGCCCGCGGCCACCGTGAGGCCGGTGAAGGCGTTGAGCAGCGAGATCACGATCGGCACGTCGGCGCCGCCCACGGGCAGCACCAGCAGCACCCCGAAGAGCAGCCCCACCAGGCCGAGCACGATGCCGACCCACATGGCCGGCGAGAGCACCAGCTGGGTGGAGAGCCCGACGCCGCCGACCAGGCCGGCGCCGAAGACGACGGCGAGCCCGGGGAAGACGACGGGCGCGGAGCTCATCAGCTCCTGGAGCTTGGCGAAGGTGACCACCGAGCCGGCGAAGGACACCGAGCCGACGAAGATCGTGAACGCCGTGGCGACGAGGACGAACCAGCCCGCGTCGGCGTGCCCGCCGCCCGGCAGCAGCTCACGCAGCTCGAGCAGGGCGACCAGGGCCGCGGCGCCACCGCCCACGCCGTTGAAGAGCGCCACCATCTGAGGCATCTGGGTCATCTGGACGCGACGGGCCCCGACGGCGCCGGCGATCGTGCCGACCGCGATCGCGACGAGGATCAGCACGACGTGGTCGAGGTCGAGGTAGAAGAAGGGCACCGCGCAGGCCACGACCGCGGCGCCGGCCCCGACGAGGTTGCCCGTGCGCGCGGTCCGCGGGCCGGAGAGCCCCTTGAGCGCGAGGATGAAGCAGACGGCGCAGGCCAGGTAGACCAGCTGCACCCAGACCGGGGTGGCGGTCATCGCGCGACCTCCTTGGCCGGCTTCTTGCGGCGCGTGAACATCTGGAGCATGCGGTCGGTGACCACGAAGCCGCCGACCATGTTGATGGCCGCGAGGACGACGGCGACCAGGCCGACCGACACCGCCAGCGCGTTGTCGCTGGTACCGGTGACCAGGATCGCGCCGAGCAGGATGATGCCGTGGATGGCGTTGGCGCCCGACATCAGCGGGGTGTGCAGCGTCGAGGAGACCTTGGAGATCACCTCGATCCCCACGAAGACGCTGAGCACGAAGATCGTCAACCAGACGACGGCGTCGTTCACGGCTGCTCCTCCTGGTCGAAGAGCTCCTGGTCGGGAGCGGGCTGGGACTCGGCGGACGGCGCGGGGAGGGGATCGGGCTCCGGGAGGTCGGGGCCCTCGATCGCCTCGCGGGTCGGGTCGTGCCGGATGCGGCCGGCGTGCGTGACGCAGGCCCCGGCGACGACCTCGTCGTCGAAGTCGGGGTCGAAGGCCTCCTCGCGCGTCATCAGGGTGAGCAGGTTGACGACGTTCTGCGCGTACAGCCGCGAGGCGGGCCCCGGCATCTGCGAGGGCACGTTGAGACCGCCCCACACCTGCGCGTGGCCGACCCGCACCATCTCGCCCGCCACCGAGCCCTCGACGTTGCCGCCCGTCTCGGCCGCGAGGTCGACCACGACCGAGCCCGGCCCCATCTGCTCGACCATCTCGCGGGTGACCAGCAGCGGCGCCTGCCGACCCGGCACCGCGGCCGTGGTGATGAGGGCGTCGGCCTTCGCGATGTACGGCGCCAGCAGCTCCTTCTGGCGGGCGGCGCGGTCGTCGGTCATCTCGCGGGCGTAGCCGCCGGCGCCCTCGAGCGTCTCGAGCTCGAGCTCGATCGCCTTGGCGCCCATCGAGCGGATCTCCTCGGCCGCGGCGGCGCGCACGTCGTAGGCCTGCACCACCGCCCCGAGCCGCTTGGCCGTCGCGATCGCCTGCAGACCGGCCACCCCGGCGCCCAGCACCACGACCTGCGCGGGCTGGACGGTGCCGGCCGCGGTCATGTTGAGCGGGAAGAAGCGCCGCAGCAGCCCCGCCGCGACGATGGCGCAGCGGTAGCCGGCTACCAGCGCCTGCGACGACAGCGCGTCCATCGACTGCGCGCGGCTGATGCGCGGCACCAGCTCCATCGCGAAGCTGGTCACGCGCGCGTCGCGCAGCTGGGCGACGAGGTCGTGGGAGGTGGTGACCGGGAGGAACGACACCGTCGTCGCACCCTCGCGCAGCGCACCCACCCGCGCCGGGTCGAGCGCGTTGACCGCGACCACGACGTCGGCACCCGGGAGGGGATCGTCGACCAAGGTGGCGCCGGCCTCGACGTACTCCTCGTCGGCGAAGCCGGCCTGCTCGCCCGCGCCGGGCTCCACGCCCACCTCGAAGCCGAGCCCGGTCAGCTTGCCGACCAGCTCGGGCACCAGTGCGACCCGGGTCTCCCCCGGGCGGGTCTCTCGGACGACGGCCAGCCTCATGGGCGCACCCTAGGGGAGTACCGCCGCGTCGCCGGGATCTGTGCGGCCTGTCACGCCGAGAGCCGGGCAGATCAGGCCAGACCGACCCCCACGACCGAGCCGATCGCGTAGGTGACGACCATCGCCGCGGTGCCGCCGAGCACCACGCGGCGCACGGCGGGACCGGGGGGCGCGTCGCCGGCGCGCGCGCTCAGCCAGCCGGTGAGGGAGAGCGCGAGCGCGACGGCGGCGACGGTCACCCAGGCGCGCAGTCCGGCCGGGAAGACCAGGATCATGACCAGGGGCAGCAGCGCCCCGAGCGTGAAGGAGAGCATCGAGGCCCACGCCGCCTGCCACGGGCTGACCAGCGCGTCGGGGTCGATGCCCAGCTCGATGTCGAGGTGCGCCCGGAGGGCGTCGCGCTCCGTCAGCTCCGCGGCGACCCGACCCGCGAGCTCGGGCGAGAGCCCCTTATCGACGTAGAGCTGCGCGAGCTCGGCCAGCTCGTCCTCGGGCTCCTCGGCGAGCTCGCGGCGCTCCTTCTCGACCAGGGCGCTCTCGGTGTCGCGCTGGGTGCTGACCGAGACGTACTCCCCCACGCCCATGCTCCGCGCCCCGGAGACCCGGCCGGCGAGACCGGCCACGGCGATGACGTTGCGGTCGGTCGTGGCCCCGGCGACGCCCATGACCAGCCCCGCGACGGAGACGATCCCGTCGTTGGCCCCCAGCACCGCCGCCCGCAGGGCGTTGAGCCGCCCGTGCAGACCGCCCTCGTGCGGCTCGTGCGGGTGCAGGGAGGGGGTCGGCGCGCTCACGCCTCCAGGGTGCGCCGTACGCCGCCCGCCTGCAACGAAGGCGAGGCTCCCCTGGTCGGGGTGCCGTGCGCGGGGCGGCATCGGCCACGCCTCACCTCTAGGACTCGCCCCGGCAGCTCACGTCGAAGGAGAGACCGGCCTCGGACTGGCCGGTCGGCGAGGGCCCGGTGAAGTTCGTCGTGGCGTTGCAGCCCTTGTCGATCACCCTGCTGAGGACCATCGCGATGGTGGCGAACCCCGCGACGGCGATCACGGTTGCACAGATCGCGATGGTGATCTCCACGGCGAGCTCGCTGTCGGAGTCGGCGACGTGCGGCTTCAGCGCCCGCCACAACCGGGTCGCGTCGGGCCCGCGCAGCACGAGCTTGAAGGGCTGGCGCTGGTCGGCCAGGTGCAGGGCGCGCTCGAACCACCGCTCGCTCCCGACCTCGACCCTCACGACGGACGAGGCTCCCCCCGCGACGCAGACGGTGAGGAGCCGGTAGCTCACGACACCCTGCCCCCACAGCTGCCAGTCGACGGCGATGGTGCCGTCGCGGGTGCTGCCGCGCCGGGGGGCCGAGGTGGCCCGCAGCTCGTAGGGGAAGGAGGTCTCGATGGGCCTGATCTCGTAGTGGTCGAAGACGAAGCCGGTGGGGACCGTCACCGCGACCCTGTCGGTGCCTCGGCGCGAGACCGTGGGGTTCCAGTCGGTGCCTCGGTGCACGAAGCGCCTGCTCGTGGTCCGCGGGGGCGCGGCGGACTCCGCGGCGTCGAGGTACAGGTCAGCGCCCGGGAGCCAGAGGCCGTCGGCGGCCTCCTCCTCGTCCACGTCGACGGGGACGGTCTCGGGGCCGGAGCTCCCGGCCTCGGCGGGGGTGCGGCCATCGGGCGCCTCGCTCTCCTCACGGATCGCGTCGAGCACCTCCCGCAGCTGCTGGAGCGTCTGGGATTGCAGTGCCATCTCTCTCACATCTCTCGGTTGGGCGGTGTTGGGGGCGGTCAGGGAGCGGTCAGCCGTCGGCCGCCGGCTGCAGGCGGACGACGAGCTCGGT
>JBQGFI010000490.1:0-7153 GCA_052040065.1 Marmoricola sp. | reverse complement strand
CGATGTCCTCACAGGTGTTGCTGAAGGAGTCCTCGATCACGCCGCCGAGCAGGAAGACGATCGCGACCACGAGGGCGGCGATGCCGGCGACCAGCAGGCCGTACTCGACGGCGGAGGCGCCGTCCTCGGTGCGGCGGACGGCCGGGAGCAGGGAGCGCAGGTACTCGAGCATGGGATGTCTCTTCCGTGAGAAGGGGGGCGGTGTCGCGGTTCTTCCGCGACGTTTCTAGAGTCTCCCAAATCAGGACATACTTGGACATCGTCCGTGCAGGTCGTCCTGCCTAGTCAGACCGGGGGCTTTTGTCATAGTCCGTCCGGACTATCACGTTTCGGATCTCGTGGCTGGAGCTCAGTCCGGCGGGGCGGCGCTGCTGATCAGGCCCATCCGCATCGCGGTCACCAGCGCCTGGGCGCGGTTGGCTGCGCCGAGCTTGTCGTAGATCCGGCCGATGTGGCTCTTGGCGGTCGACTCGCTGAGGTAGAGCCGGCCGGCGATCGCGGCGACGCCGTGGCCCTCCGCGAGCAGCTCGAGCACCTGGCGCTCGCGGTCGGTGAGCCGGGCGGCGCCCGAGGACATCCGCCGCACCATCGCCTCGGCCAGCCCCGTGCAGGTGAAGGTGAGCGGCGCGATCGCGGCCTGCCGCGCCGCGCTGACCACGGTGGCCGTCGGCGCGTCCTTGCCGACGAAGGCCGAGGCGCCGGCGTCCATCGCGGCGAAGAGCTGCTCGTCGCCGGCGTACATCGTCAGCACGACCAGGCCGATCCGCTTGTCGCTGCGTCGCAGCGTGCGCACGACGTCGAGACCCGAGCCGTCGGGCAGGCGGACGTCGGTGACGACGACGTCGGGGTGCAGCGACTCGGCGGCCGCGATGCCGTCGGCGACCGTCGCGGCCTGGCCGACGACCTCGAAGGTGTCGACGGCGCCGAAGGCACCGGCGAGGCCCTGGCGGATCAGCTCGTGGTCGTCGATCAGCAGCACCGTCGTCATCTGTCCCGGGCACCCGAAGACCCGACCTCCGGCTGCAGGGTAGTGCCCGGGGGCGGCCACCTGGCGCAGCTCAGCCGGGCGGCGTGCCGACGCGCACGAGCACGCGGGTGCCGGATCCCTCGGCACCGGGCGGCTCGAGGGTCAGGTCGGCGCCGATCGCGTGGGCCCGCTCGCGCATGATCTTCAGCCCCTGGGAGTCCGAGCGGGGCGCGTGGGCGCGCACGCCGTCGTCGGTCACCTCCACCTCGGCGTACGGCGCGCGGACCGCGCAGCGCACCCACAGGTTGCCCGCGCCGGAGTGCTTGCGCGCGTTGGTCATCGCCTCCAGCGCGATCCGCATCAGCTCGAACTCCTGGTCACGGGGCAGGCGGGAGCCCTCCTCGTCGAGGGTCAGGTGCACCGTCATCGCCGAGGTCGCGCTGATCTGGTTGGCGTAGGTGGCGATGCTCTCGCCGAGCCCGGCGGTCGACGCCTGCTCCTGGCGCAGGTCGAAGACGCTGTAGCGCAGCTCGGTGACGATCTTGGAGACCTCGCGCCGGAGCGCGAGCAGGTGGTCGTGCAGGGCCGGGTCACGGGTCTGCGCGACCAGGTTGTCGACGAGGTAGCCGAGACCCGCGACGTCCTGCGCCACGCCGTCGTGGACCTCGCGGGCGATGCGCTGCCGCTCCTGGGCCATCGCCGCGTCGCGGACGCGGCCGAAGAGGAGCGCCGCCTGGAGCTGCACGGTCGGACGGGCGAGCTCGGAGCGGAGCCGGGGCACCGCGCCGGGTGCGACCGGCTGCACGGCGTCGAGCACGAGGACCGCCACGATCTCGTCGTTGACCGCCAGCGGCAGCGCGAGCCGGCGCTCGCGCAGCATCATCGCCTCGTAGTCCCAGCACCGCTCCGACATCTCCGCGGCCCAGCCCATCGCCCCGGGTGCGGTGCCGGCGGTGTAGCGGACCGGCACCACGCTGCCGCCGCTGGTGCGCACGAAGACCCCGGCGGCGCGCAGCGGCACCAGCTCCTCGGCGCGGTCCATGATCTCCTCGGAGATGCCGACGGCGTCGAGGCCGCCGCTGAGCCGCCCGGAGAGCGCCTCGAGCCGGCGGATCAGTCCGACGGCGCTGCGGTAGGGCTGGTCGTCCTCGCCCGGGGCCAGGGCCCGCTGCAGCGCGACCCCGATGGCGCCGACGCCGACGGCGGCCGCGAGCCACAGCACGCCGGCCGCGAGCAGCTCGCGGCTCGCGGTGGCGTCGAGCACGAGCAGCCAGGTCAGTGCCATCAGCGCGGCCTCGAGGCCCACGACCAGCGCGAGCCGGGCGCGGCCGCCGTCGAGCGCCGCCACCAGCGCAGGCACGACGAGGTACGGCGCCACCGTCGCGGTCGCGGGGAACGCCGCCACCGCGAGCACCGCGACGGGGACCGCCTCGGCCGTGGCGGCCTGCCAGGCACTCACGCGGGTCGTCGCCGTGACCAGCGTGGCCAGCGTGGCCACCGCCACCACGACGAGGGTCAGGCGGAGGTCAGCGCCCTCGGAGAGGACCGCGAGAGGCAGCAGCACCGCCAGGGTGAACGCGCGCGCGGCCAGCGCGGCCCGTCCCACGTCGCTCATGCCTCACAGGGTGCCACCACCGAAGCTCTCCATCAGGGAGATGCCGGCAGGACCGAGCACCGCGATGAAGAGACACGGCAGGATGCAGAAGATCAGCGGCACCAGGATCTTGACCGGGACCTGCTGGGCCTTCTCCTCGGCCCACTGCCGCCGCTTGACGCGGATCTCCGCGGACTGCACGCGCAGCACCTGACCGACGGGGATGCCGAAGCTGTCCGCCTGCACCATGGCACCGACGAACGCGCGGACCTCGGGCGGGTCGCAGCGGTCGGCCAGGGAGCGCAGCGAGTCGGCGCGGGTGCGGCCGATCTGCATCTCCTGCAGCATCCGCGCGAACTCGTCGGCCAGGGGGCCGTCGGTGTTGCGCGCGACCTGCGAGACCGCGGCGTCGAAGGCCAGACCGGACTCCACGGAGATGGTCAGCAGGTCGATCGCGTCGGGGAGCGCGCGCTGGATGGCGGCCTTGCGGTCGTAGGCCTTCTGGTAGAGGTACAGGTTGGGTGCCTGGTAGCCGAGCAGCGAGGCGACGACCGCGCAGCCCAGCATCACCGGGAACGACACGCCCATCAGCATCAGCAGCAGCACCGAGAGCACCAGCGCGACGCCGAAGCCGACCGCCTTGCCCGCCACCACGCGCTCGACCGTCCAACCCCGGGGGTTGCCGGCCTTGTCGAGCTTCTCGCGGATCCGGTCGTTGGCGTCGGCCGGCGTGATCTTGCGGCCGATGCCCTGGGCCCACCCGAGGAAGGGCACCAGCACCCGCTCCTCGAAGGAGGGGTTGAGCTCCTGCTTGAGCTCGTCGGGTGCGGTGGTGAGGGCCTCGAGGACCTCCATCGAGCGGGCAACGCCCGCCCGCTCGCGGGTCAGCCCCCCGACCGCGGCGAGCACGAGGAACAGCGCGGTGAAGACCAGCCCGACACCGAGCAGCAGCACGAGGTCCATCTCAGAGCTCCACCTTCGCGACCTTGAACATCCAGAACATGCCGACGGCCATCAGCAGGCCGCCGCCGCAGAGCATCACCAGGCCGAGGGGCGTGGTGTACATCGGCGCGACGTACTCGGGCCGAGAGACGAGCAGGTAGACCATGAAGGCCGGGGGCAGGCCGCCGAGCACCCAGGCCGAGAGCCGGCCCTCGGCGCTGAGCGCGCGCACGTGGCGGCGCAGGTACTCCCGCTCGCGCAGCGTGGCGGCCACCTGCAGCAGCAGCTCGGCCAGGTTGCCGCCGACCTCGCGCTGGATCCTGATGGCCATCACGACCCACTCGAAGTCGCGGCTCTCCATGCGGTGCGCGACGCCCTCGAGCGCCTCCTCGAAGGGGATGCCGATGCGCCCCTCGACCACCACGCGGCGGAACTCGCCGGCGATCGGCTCGCCGGCCTCGCGCACGATCGTGTCGATCGACTGCGCCAGCGAGAGGCCGGCCGAGAGCGAGCCCGACATCAGCTGCAGCGTGTCGGGGAGCATCTCGGCGAAGGCCTTCATCCGCCGCGACTTCTTCAGCCCGAGGAAGACCCACGGACCCACGACGCCGAGGGCCAGGCCGAGCACGAGCAGCACGAGGCTGCCGCCGCCCAGCAGCAGTCCCAGGGCCCCGGCGGCGATCGCCACACCGGCGTGGGCGAGCAGCCACTCGGCGGGCTTGAGCGCGACGCCGGCGCCCTCGAGCCGGGTCGCGATCCTGGCCTCGAGCCCGGCCTGCCCGGCCAGCACCTTCTCGGCCGCGTCCTTGGCCTGCTGCCCGAGGGTCGCGGACCCCTGCTCGGGGCCGGCCTGCGCCGAGGCCGTGGCCCCGAAGACGCCGTAGGCCTCCAGCTGTTGACGCAGCTTGTCGTCCCGGTCGGGACCCTTGCGCACCAGGCCCAGCGTGACCAGCCCGCCGAGCACGCCGAGGCCGATGGCCGCGATCGCGCCGTAGGCGACCAGCCGGGAGACCTCCACCGACGGGGTGACCGGGCCGGGGACGCCTGACGACGACGCGGCGCTCGCCTTCTCCTCACCCTCGGGGGCTCCGGTGCGCACGGGCAGGTGCGCCGCGGCGGTGAGCGGGCCGTCGGCGGTGGGCAGCACCACCGCGACGTCGGCGTTGGTGCCGACGCCCTCGGGCACGTCGGCGGTCACCACGACCTGGCGGGCGAGGGCCTGTGCCTGCTCCTGGAAGGCGGCGTCGAGCGCCTCGGGCTGGGTGGCGTCGAGCACCGTCCCGCGCCCTGCCTCGGCGAGCAGCCGCAGCGGCAGTGCGGCCTGACCCTGCTGCTGCAGCGAGATCACGTCGAGCAGCACGCCGGACTCCTCGACCTGGCGCAGCGTGCCGGAGAGAGGCGTCGAGGTCGTGTCCTGGCCGTCGGAGAGCACCAGCACCGAGCGCTGGCCGGCGTCGGCGCCGCCGGGCCCGGCCGCCTGCACCGCGCCATCGATGCCGTCGTAGAGCGCGGTCTCGCGCTGCAGCTCGAGGCTGCCGAGGGCGCGCCGGGCCGCCTCGCGGTCGCGCGTCGGCTCCAGGGCCACGGTGACGTCGTCGTCGAAGGTGACCAGGCCGACCTCCACGTCGGCGGGGACCGAGGCGAGGTAGCGCGACGCAGCCGCCCGCGCCGCCTCGATGCGGGCACCGCGCATGCTCAGGCTGGTGTCGATGGCGAGCACGGAGGTCCGCCGCACCTTCGAGTCCTCCGAGGCGGGCGTCGCCCGGGCCTCCACCGGCGCACCGCCGATGGTGACCTCGACGCCCGCGGGGTCCACGTCGCTGCTCGGCACCGAGACGAGCAGCTGCACGGTGCCGTCGCCGGGCTGGGCGTGGTCGATCGTGGCTCCGGACGGCGCCGCGGAGGCAGCGGCGAGGGCCGGGCCGCCGAGCGCGAGGGTCAGCAGCGTCCCCAGCGCGCCCGCGGCGAGAGCGCGGCGCACCGCCGTGCGGTCGCCGCGCGGGGACCGTGTCATCGCCGCCCTCCGGGCGTCGTCGCGAAGACGCGCGGGTCGACCGTCACGTTGGCGTTCTTCATCTTCTCCAGGAACTTCGGCCGCAGACCGGTCGGCCGCAGCGAGCCGAGCGAGCGACCCTCACGGTCGAAGCCGGCGGAGGCGTCGAAGACGAAGACGTCCTGGAGGGTGATGACGTCGCCCTCCATCCGCTCGACCTCGGTGACGTGGGTGATCCGACGGGTGCCGTCCTTGAGCCGCGACTGGTGCACGATCAGGTCGACCGCCGAGGCGATCTGCTCGCGGATGGCGCGCACCGGCAGGTCCATGCCGGCCATCAGCACCAGGGTCTCCAGCCGGGAGCAGGTGTCACGCGGGCCGTTGGAGTGCACCGTGCAGATGGAGCCGTCGTGACCGGTGTTCATCGCCTGGAGCATGTCGAGCGCCGAGGCGTCGCGGACCTCGCCGACGACGACGCGGTCGGGGCGCATGCGCAGCGAGTTGCGCACCAGGTCGCGGATCGTGACCGCACCCTTGCCCTCGATGTTGGCGGGCCGGGACTCCAGCCGGACCACGTGGTCCTGCTTGAGCTGCAGCTCCGCGGCGTCCTCGATGGTCACGATGCGCTCGTCGGAGGGGATGAAGGAGGACAGCACGTTCAGCGTCGTCGTCTTGCCCGCGCCCGTGCCCCCGGAGACCACCACGTTGAGGCGACCGCGCACGCAGGCGTCGAGGAAGTCGGCGGCCGTCTCGGTCAGCGAGCCGAAGTCGATCAGGTCACGCACCGTCAGGGGGTCGGTGGCGAACTTGCGGATCGTCAGCACGCTGCCGTCGATCGCGAGCGGGGGGACCACGGCGTTGACGCGGCTGCCGTCCTGGAGCCGGGCGTCGACCATGGGCGAGGACTCGTCCACGCGACGACCGATCCGCGAGACGATCTTGTCGATCACCCGGCGCAGGTGGGTCTCGTCCTTGAACTTGCCGTCGACCTTGACCAGCTTGCCGTGGCGCTCGAGCCAGATGTCGGCGTGGCCGTTGACCATGACCTCCGCGACGTCGGGGTCGCGCAGGTAGGGCTCGATCGGCCCCAGTCCGAGGATGTCGTCGGAGATGTCCTGGGTCAGGCGCTCGCGGTCGGCGCGGGTCAGGGGCCGGTTGGTGGCGGTCAGCACCTCCGAGAGGACCACCCGGACCTTGGCCTCGAGCTCGCGCACGTCGAGGTCGGCGTCGTAGAGCTGCGGGCCGAGCAGCTGGAGCAGCTCGGCGTGCACGTGCTCCTTGAGGTCGTCGAAGCGGGCCGCCTGGGCGCCGATGCGCGCCGCGGCGCCCTCGGGGCTCGTGGCCGGGAGCCGGGCCTCCGTCGTGGCCGGCAGCGCGGACTCCTCGACCACGGAGGGCACGGCCGCGACGACCGCCTCGGTGTCGGTGGTCGCCGTGCCGGGGCGGGCCAGCTGCTGACCGGCGGCCGTGCTGCGCTCGTGGGCGCCGCCGAGGCTCGCCAGGCGCTCTCCCAGGCTGCTCATCGCACGGCCTCCTTGCGTCGGCGACCGAAGAGGCCGCGGCGGCCGGCGACGACGGCCTCGGGACTGACCTCGACCCCTGGAAGCCGACGCGCGAAGTCGAGGATGGTGCGGGCCACGACGTGGTCCGGCGCCGC
>JBQGFI010000489.1:0-2476 GCA_052040065.1 Marmoricola sp. | reverse complement strand
CGGGCGCCGGTGCTCCGGGAGTCCATGCCGGGGACGCTACGGGGCGTGGCGGGCCCCCGCCCAGTCGTCTAGGTCACCGACCTGGCATGACCTGTGTCATGCGTAGAGCAGCGCGCTGGCGGGGTCCTCCATGATCGCGGCGACGTCGGCCAGGAAGCGCGACCCGGCCTCGCCGTCGACGTGGCGGTGGTCGAAGGAGAGGGCCAGGGTGCACACGTCGCGGATCTCCAGGCGCTCCTCGGCGCCGGATCCCACGACCCAGGGCTGCCTCCGGGTGGCCCCGAAGCACAGGATCGCGGACTCACCGGGGTTGATGATCGGCGTGCCCGCGTCGACGCCGAAGACCCCGACGTTGGTGATGGTGAAGGTCCCGCCGGCCATGTCGGCCGGCTGCGTGCGCCCCTCCCGCGCGGTCGCCGTCAGCGCCGCGAGGGCGTCGGCGAGGCCACGCAGGTCGAGGGCGTCGGCGTCCTTGACGTTGGGCACCACCAGGCCGCGCGGGGTGGCGGCGGCGATGCCGAGGTTGACGTAGCGCTTGAAGACGACCTCCTGGGCGGCGTCGTCCCAGGTGGAGTTGATCACCGGCGTACGCCGCATCGCCAGGACCGCGGCCTTGGCCAGCACCAGCAGCGGGCTCACCTTGACGTCGCGGAAGTCGCGGTGGGCGCGCAGCCGCTCGACGAGCTCGGTGGTGCGGGTGACGTCGACGGTCACCCACTCGGTGACGTGGGGGGCGGTGAAGGCCGAGCCGACCATCGCCTCGCCCATCATCTTGCGCACGCCCTTGACGGGCTCGCGCCACTCCCGCTCGGCGGGTCTTCCGGCCGAATGGCCCTCGGGGCTCGGCGTGTTGCGTGCTTCTGGCCCCACAAGGCCCCCCTCGGCGGCCGCGCGCACGTCGTCGCGGGTGACCGTGCCGCCGGCACCGGAGGGGGCGAGGTCGGCGAGGTCGACGCCGAGGTCACGGGCGAGCTTGCGCACCGGCGGCTTGGCGAGCACGCGGACGTCGCCGCGGGCGCGCTCGGGCACGAAGGCCGCGGGTGGCTCCTCGACGCGGGCGGCGCGGGCGGGGACGGCCGGCTCGTCGGCCTCCACCACGGGCTGGCTCTGCGCGCCGCCGGGGGCGAAGGCGCCCTGCAGCTGCATCTGCGTCGCGGCCGCGGCCGGGCTCGACGGCGAGGCCGAGCCCTTGCGCGGACGGCGCTGCGGCCCGCGGTCGGCCTTGTTGCGGCCGACCAGGCTCTCGCCCTCGCCGCCGCCGGAGGCAGCGGGGTTGGAGAGGTCGATGACCATGTCGGCGGCCGGTGCGGGCGGCGGCTCGGCGGGCGGCGGCGTCGCGTCGGCCGCACCGATCGAGATGATCGGGGTGCCGACGGCAATGGTCTCGCCCTCGCCGACGAGCAGGGCGGTGACGGTGCCGGCGTACGGCGAGGGCAGCTCGACGATCGACTTGGCGGTCTCGATGTCGACGACCACGTCGTTGATCTCGACGGTGTCGCCCTCCTTGACCCGCCAGGCCACGATCTCGGCCTCGGTCAGCCCTTCGCCGACGTCGGGGAGCAGGTAGTCAGCCACGGTGGTCTCCGGTCAGTAGGCGAGCGAGCGGTCGACGGCGTCGAGCACCCGGTCGAGGTCGGGCAGGAAGTCCTCCTCGATGCGGGAGGCGGGGTACGGCGTGTCGAAGCCGCCGACCCGCAGCACCGGGGCCTCCAGGGAGTAGAAGCACTCCTCGGTGACGCGCGCGGCGACCTCGGCACCCATGCCGAGGTTGACGTGCGCCTCGTGGCACACCACCAGGCGACCCGTGCGGCGCACCGAGTCGAAGACGGGGCCGAGGTCGAGGGGGCTGAGCGTGCGCAGGTCGACCACCTCGAGGCTCTGCCCCTCGGTGGCGGCGGCCTCCGCGGCGCGCATCGCGGTCTTGACCGTCGGGCCGTACGCCACGACGGTGGCGTCGGTGCCGCGGCGCACGACGCGGGAGCCGAAGAGCGGCTCGGGGGTGGTCGTCTCGTCGAGGTCGGCCTTGTCGGCGTGGTACTGCCGCTTCGGCTCCAGGAAGACCACCGGGTCGTCGCAGGCGATGGCCTGCTGGATCATCCAGTAGCCGTCGACGGGGTTGGAGCAGGCCACGACCTTCAGCCCGGGGGTGTGCGCGAACTGCGCCTCCGGGCTCTCGGAGTGGTGCTCGACCGCCCCGATGCCGCCGCCGAAGGGGATGCGGATCACCATCGGCATCGGCGCCCGGCCCTTCGAGCGGTAGCACATCTTGGCGACCTGGCAGACGATCTGGTCGTACGCCGGGTAGACGAAGCCGTCGAACTGGATCTCCACCACGGGGCGGTAGCCGCGCAGCGCCATGCCGACCGCGGTGCCGACGATGCCCGACTCCGCGAGCGGGGAGTCGATGACGCGGTCCTCGCCGAAGTCCTTCTGCAGGCCGTCGGTGATGCGGAAGACGCCGCCGAGCTTGCCGACG
>JBQGFI010000488.1:0-12940 GCA_052040065.1 Marmoricola sp. | reverse complement strand
GCGCGCAGCTCGTCGCGGCGGTGGATCAGCGTGACCTTGGAGCCGAAGCGGGACAGGAAGGTCGCCTCCTCGATGGCGGAGTCGCCGCCACCGACGACCGCGATGTGCTGCTCGCGGAAGAAGAAGCCGTCGCAGGTCGCGCACCAGCTGACGCCGTGGCCGGAGAGGCGGTCCTCGTCGGGCAGGTCGAGCTTGCGGTAGCCCGAGCCCATCGCCAGCACCACGGCGCGGGCGCGGAACTCGCCCTCGGCGGTGCGCACGACCTTGGTCTCGCCCGTCAGGTCCATGCCGGTGACGTCGTCGGGCACCAGCTCGGCGCCGAAGCGCTCGGCCTGGGCCCGCATCTCGTCCATCAGCGCCGGGCCCTGGATGCCCTCGCGGAAGCCGGGGAAGTTCTCGACCTCGGTGGTGTTCATCAGCGCGCCACCGGCGGTGACGGAGCCCTCGAAGATCAGCGGGCGGAGGTTGGCGCGTGCGGCGTACACCGCGGCGGTGTAGCCCGCCGGGCCGGATCCCACGATGATGAGTTCACGGATCTCGGACTGGTCGGTCACTGCTGCTCCTGCGGCGGTCGGGGTCGGGTCACGCGTCTCAACGCATCCTAGGCAGGCGTTGTTCCGGGCGGTCGGCCCGCTCAGCCCAGGGCGACCAGGGTCTGCACGTCGTCGGCGGGCAGGTCGCCCTCGACGGTGGCGTCGACCGACATCGAGGTCAGGTCGGCACGACCCGACTGCACCGTCAGGAAGGCCGTGTCGGAGGCGTCGCGTCCGGTCGCGATCCGCACCAGGCTCCGGCGCGGTGCCAGCGTGGTGGCGTCGACGACCTGCCAGGCGCCGTCGATGGCGGCCTCGACGACCGCGTGGAAGTCCATCGGGGTCAGCCCCGGCGCGTAGACCGAGACCAGGCGCGCGGGCACGTTGCGGGCGCGCAGCATGGCGATCACCAGGTGGGCGAAGTCACGACACACCCCCTGGCGGGCCAGCAGCGTCTGCGTGGCGCCGTCCGTGGGCCGGCTGGAGCCGCTGACGTAGTAGAGCTGCGTGCCGACCCAGGAGCTGACGGCGTCGAGCAGCTCCTTGCCCTCCAGCCGCGCGAACTGCGCCCAGGCCGTCGGGCCGAGCTCGTCGGACTCGGCGTAGCGGCTGGGCCGCCGGTAGACGATGTCGTCGACCGGGTCGACCAGCGCCGGCGCCGCGCGCCCGTCGAGGGTGGCGTCGTAGGCCAGCGCGAGGCGTCCGGGTGGGGCGGTGCAGACGTGCAGCCGGGCCCCGTCGCCCACGCGCTGCTCCTCGACCTGCACCGGCTCGCCGTCGACGGTCACGCTGAGCGTCTCGGACTCCCGGGGCACCCCCTCGGCGACCGCCACCGACCAGACCAGCTCTGCGGTCTCGCGCACGTCGAGCTCGACGCGGGCACGGACGGTACGGCGCGCGCTCGGCGCAGCGGGGTCGCTCACGCCCCCAGTCTCACCGACCGGCGGCGTCGGTCGGCACCTGGGCCTGCGCCACGGTGCTGCCGTCGGCGCAGGCCAGCGCGGTGACGGTGCGCTCGGCACCGTCGGTGGGACCGACGAGGAGCACGGCGGGGTCGCCGTCGAGGGCGACGAAGGTGGCCGCCCCCCGGGCGGGGTCGGGCACGACGCAGCCCGAGCCCTGCAGCCGGTCGCGCTCCACGGCGTCGGTCGTCGCGTCGTCGCCACCGGCGATCTCACCCTCGGCCAGCAGCCGCGCGGTGTCGTCGGCGAGGCTGCGCACCGAGAGCGCCGGCATCTCGACCAGGCGCACGTCGCCGGAGCCACGGGGGTCCTCGAGGCCGCCCACGTCACCGTCGCCGGGCGACGCGGCCGGTGCGGGGGACTCCTCGTCGGCGCCGCTCCGCTCCGGCGTGGAGTCCTCCGCGCTCTCGGTGGCGGCGCTGCTCGAGGCACCGCCGGCCGCGGTGTCGCCGTCGTCCCCCGAGGTGAGCGCCGCCGTGCCGAGGCCGCCGACGACCACCACGGCGGCGGCCGCGGCGAGCCAGGGGGCGACCCGGCGCCGCAGCGGCACCACGGTCGCGTGCTCGGGGGCCGGTTCGGTCGCCTGTGCGGGGGCGGGTCCGGCGGCCGCGGCCAGGGCGGCGTCGAGCCGTGCCGCGCCCTCGGGGGGCATCGCGGGCGGGTCGCCCTGCTCGCTGTGGGCCAGGTCGCCGAGGAGGCGGCGCACGCGCTCCTGCTCGTCGGGCGTGCTCACGGTCGGTCCGCCTCCTTCCGGTGCTGGGCGTCTCGGGAGTCTGACGTGCCGCGGTGCGTGGGGGTTCCGTCGGAGTGGGTCTGCTCGTCGCTGCCGGCCGCGGGGGACAGGTCGGCCAGCAGCGTGGCGAGCCTGGCACGCCCGCGGTGGCAGCGGCTCTTCACGGTGCCGGGCGGCACCCCGAGCTGCGCGGCGGTCTCGGCCACCGACCAGCCCTCGAGGTCGACCAGCACCAGGCACAGCCGCTGCTCCTCGGGAAGCTCCCGCAGCGCGGCGTGCACCCGCTCGCGACGCTCGGTGTCGAGCACCCGTCGCAGCGGCTCGTCGTCGTCGGCGGGGTCGGGGAGCAGGTCGTGGCGCTCGTCGAGGTCGTCGGGGAGTGGCTCGGCGCGGCGCACCCTGGCCCGGCGGAGCCGGTCGAGGCAGGCGTTGACCACGATCCGGTGCAACCAGGTGGTGACCTGGGAGTCGCCGCGGAAGGACCCCGCGCGACGGTACGCCGCGACCAGGGCGTCCTGCAGCGCGTCGGCGGCGTCCTCGGGGTGGCCGGTGGTGCGCAGGGCCACGGCCCAGAGCCGGTCGCGGTGGCGCACGACCAGCGCCCCGAAGGCGTCGGGGTCGCCGTCGACGTGGGCGCGCAGCAGTGCCGCGTCGTCGCGCTGCTCACCGGGGCCGGCCGTCACGGGGACAGCATCGCCTACGAGCGGACGTTGATCTCGGCCACCTCGCCGCGGTAGCCGCCCGGGGCCGCCGGGAGCTCGGTGAGCCACAGCAACAGGTAGCGCGTGGTCGGGGCGGGGTCGAGCTGCACCGTGGTGCGTCGCGGGGCGCCGTCCTGGCCGCCGACCTCCTGCAGCTGGTCGAGCGCGGTCGGGGACGACGTGGTGCCCTCGGGTGCGGCGTAGAGCCGGAAGCTGGTGGGCGCGGTGCCGAAGCGCACGGTGACCTCGCCCACCTCCTGGTCCTCGCCGAGGTCGAGCACCAGCCCGACGCCGCTCTTGAGACCGCCGAGGTCGGGTCGGTTGTAGTAGGTGACCGTCGACCAGGTGGTGGCGGGATCGCCGTCGATGGCGTTGGCGGCCTGGTCGGGGTTCTCGGTCTGGTCACCCTCGGGGTCGAAGTCGCGGGCACCGGCGATCGAGAGCGACTGCGGCCGCGGTGCCGCGGTCTGGCTCGGTTCGTCGTCGCCCCCCACGAGCGGGAGGCCCGACCCGCGGCCGAGGCTGAAGGCCGCGACCATCGCGATGACCGTGGCCAGCAGCACCCCGACCACGACGGCGGTGCGCAGCCACCCGCGGCCCTCGTGCCCGTTGCCGGACGCCGCGGGGGGCTCGTCGCCCTCGAAGGGCCAGTACTGCGCCGGGTCGGCGGCCGGTGCGGGCGCCGGGGGGCGGACCGTGGGGCTGGGCTGGGTCGTGGTCGCCGCGCGGGCGGCCGCGGGGACGCGGCGCTCGGTGGTGGCGAAGAGCGGGCGCTCGGGAGAGTCCTCGAAGGGCGGGGGCGGCGGCACCGGGTCGGGCGCGCGCATCGGCGAGGTGGAGTCGGGGCCCTCCAGCGGCTCGCGGTGCAGCGCGGTCGACTCCATCGCCGGCACGGTCGGCAGCGCGCCCATCTCGCCCGTCGCGTCGGGGTCGTGCCCGGGGTCGTGCGCGTCGTCCGGCTGGGCGTCGTCCGGCTCGGCGTCGTCCGGCTCGGCGTCGGCGCCGGCCCCGGTCGTGGCGAGGGTCTGGGTGGCCTCGGAGGCCGGGAGCGAGCGGCGCCGGGCCTCCTCGGCCAGGCCGGCGCGCGAGAGCACGCTCGTCGGCTCGTCGTGGCTCGCCGTCATCGGCAGCGTGCCGGAGGCCGCCTCGCCGGTGAAGTCGGCGAGCGCGGCGGCGACCTCGTCGACGGTCTCGATCGGCAGCTCGTGGCGCGAGCCCTCCCGGTGCAGCACCCGCTCGCAGATCGCGTCGAGGGCGCGCGGCACACCGGCCCGCACCTGGCGCGGACGCAGCGGTCGGCGACCCTCCATCGGCGCCGCGGGCACCGAGGACTCCGCCACGCCGGGCCAGCGACCGGTCAGGGCGGCGTAGAGCACCGCGGCGACGTCGATGACGTCGGCCTCGCGGGCGTCGAGCTCGCCGTAGACCGGGCTGACGGGGGGCGCCCGGTGCAGCGACGCGTCGACGACGTAGCCGATCAGCTTGACGGCGCCGGAGTGGGTGACCAGCACCGCCTCGGGGTTGAGCCGGCCGTGGGGCACGCCGCGGGCGTGGCCCGCCGCGATCGCCTGGGCGACCTCCTTGGCGAGCCAGGCGGCGCGCGACGGCGCCAGCGGGCCGCGCTGGAGCATCAGGTCGAGCGAGAGGCCCTCGCCCCACTCCTGCACCACCCAGCAGACGCCGTCGGCGTCGTCGCAGTCGAGCACCCGCAGCAGGTGCGAGTCGTTGACGGTGGCCGAGAGCCGGGCGGCCTCGAGCAGGTCGGGGGCGCGGTCGTCGTCGCTGTGGACGGCGTGCACGGCCACGGAGCGGGCCAGCACCGTGTCGGTGGCGCGCCAGAAGCGGGCGCCGTCGCTGTCGGTGAGCAGGTCCTCGAGCCGGTAGCGGCCGGCGAGCAGGGTGCCGGGGCCGATGGGTGCCGACGTCGGGCTGCTCACGGTGCTCCCCTCACGCTCGTCCGGTGCGGTGGGTGGGGGCCCGCACGGCACCGACCGGCTCGGGCGCGCCGGCCGGGCGGGTGGTGGGGCGCCCTCGGACGTGGGCCACTCTACTGGCCGCCGGTCGCCGCGAGGGGGCTTCGACGATCAGCCGCCCGGCCGCGGGAGCCTGGCTCAGCGTCCGCGGCGCAGCCGTCCGCCGACCAGCGCCACGACCTCCTGCACCTCGCGCAGGCGCAGCAGCCGGGCCATCAGCAGGTACGTCGCCGCGAAGCCGGCGCCCACGACGAGCAGCTCGACCAGGGCCGCCGCCTTGCTCGCGTCGGCGATCCACGGCACGGCGTCGAGCGCCGTGCGCAGGCCCAGCCCGACCGCCGCGGCGGCGCCCACCGCCAGCCCCAGCCGCACCACGAAGCGGATCAGCGTGCGGCCCGCGAGGTCGCCGACGGTGCGGCGCAGCACGAGCAGCGAGAGCAGCGCGCCCACGCCGTAGGCGCTGGCGTAGGCCAGCACCAGCCGCGGCGCGGTCTCGACGGGCGGCGCGCCCACCACCAGCAGCAGGGCGACGACGATGTTGGTGGCCGCGACGGCGCACTGCACCCAGAAGACCCGGCGGGTCTGCTCCAGGGCGTAGAAGCCGCGCAGGGCGACGTAGTGGGTGGTGAAGAGCACCAGTCCGAGCCCGAAGAGCGCCATCGAGGGCGCGAAGCTGGCGAAGCTCTCGGCCCCGCTGCCCCAGCCGAAGGCGAGCTGGGCCACGGCCAGCGAGGTCAGCGCCAGGAGCGCCGCGGCGGGGGCGATCAGCGCCAGCGCCGAGCGCAGCGTCCGGCTCACCTGGCGGCCGAGAGAGCCGAGGTCGCCGTCGGCGGCGTACGACGAGAGCAGCGGCAGCGCCGCCGTGGCGAGCGAGACGGTGACGATGGAGTGCGGGACCATCGTGATCAGGAAGGCGTTGGAGTAGACGGTGTAGCCGGTGCCCTCGGGTGCGCCGGGCGCCACGGCGGTGCCGCTGCTCGCCAGCCGCACCACCACCGTGTAGGCGATCTGGTTGACCACCACGAAGAGCACCGTCCACACCCCCAGCCGCAGGGTGTGCCCGAGCCCGGTGCCCCGGAAGTCGAAGCGGGGGCGGTAGCGCACCCCGGCCGCACGCAGGTAGGGCAGAAGCACCAGGAGCTGCACCACGATGCCGAAGGTGGAGCCCAGCCCGAGCAGGGCCTCCTGACCCGGGGTGAAGCCACCCTCGAGCTCGGGACCCACGGCGGGGCCGTGGACCAGCAGGTAGGCGGCCAGCACGGCCACCGAGATCACGTTGTTGGCGATCGGCGCCCACATCATCGGGCCGAAGCGACGGTGGGCGTTGAGGATCTGCCCGACCAGCACGAACATGCCGTAGAAGAAGACCTGCGGCAGGCAGTAGCGCGCGAAGTCGATCACCGAGTCGAGCTGCGCCTCGCGCCCCGGGTCGTAGAAGCCGTCGGCGAGGAAGAGCCGCATCAGCCAGGGCGCGCCCACGACGAGCAGCACGGTGACCCCGCCCAGGAAGAGCGCGGCCAGCGTGACGATGCGGTTGGTGTAGGCCTCGCCCCCGTCGGGGTGGTGCTTGATGCCGCGCACCAGCTGCGGCACCAGCACGGCGTTGACGACCCCGCCCACCATGAGGATGTAGAGCATGTTGGGCACGGTGTTGGCGATGGTGAAGATGTCGGCGTGCAGCCCCGCCCCGAGCGCGGCGACCAGCATCAGGCCGCGCACGAAGCCGCTGAGCCGCGACACCACGGTGCCGGCCGCCATCACCGCGCTGCTGCCGAGCAGCGAGCGGTGCTCGTCGTCGCGGCTCACCGGGCCCCCTCCTCCTGGGCGGGCTGCCGGCGTGCGCGGCCCTCGCGCCAGCGCCGCCGCACCCGGCGCAGCACGGCGAAGAGGAAGAGCGCGCTGGCCCCGGCCATGACGTACCAGATGGTGCGACCGACCTGGCTGGTGCGCAGCACGAAGTCGTAGGACGCCCCCGCGATCGCCCCGGAGTCGGTGACGGGCACGATCGAGACGTCGTGGACGCCCTCGTCGCTGGTCACGGGGACCGGGAGCGTGACCCGCTGCTCGGGCCCGAGCTCCACGGGCTCCACCGGCTCGACGCGCACGTCGGCGTCGGAGCGGACGTCGAGGCCGACGGTGACGGGTTGCGGCAGGTCGTTGACGACGCTCACGGTCAGCGTGCCGCTGCCGCCGGAGAGCGTGACGAAGTCGGTGCCGAAGACCCCGACCTGCTGCAGGTCGGCCACGAGGCTGCGACGCAGGCCGTCGGCGGCGGCCACGCCGTCGCCGGGCCGGTCGCGCACGTGGTACGACACGGCGCCCAGCGCGGCGCCGGTGACCCGGTCGAGCACGTCGTTGACGTTGGCCAGCAGCTCGTCGAGCGTCACGCCCTGACGCACCAGCCGCCGGGCGGCCACGATGTTGGCCGGGCCCAGCTCGCGGCTCTCGGAGGCCTCGCTGTAGGTGAGCGCGTCCTCGAGGTCGCCCACGGCGGGGGGGAGGTCGCTCAGCCGGAGCCAGGGCACCTGGAGGGCGTCGAAGAAGTCGGACTCGGCCCAGGCCGCGCCCGGGTCCCACGACGGCGGCAGCGTGAGCACCACCGGACGCGCCGGCTGACCGGTGGCTCCGGCGCGACCGGCCTCCAGCAGGGTCTCGGCGAGCACTCGCTGCCGCAGCGAGAGCGGGTCGGCGGCCCGCACCGGCGCCGGCCCGCCGGCGCCGACCCGGGCGTCGCTGAGCCCGACCTCCCGTCCCCCGACCGTGGCCCCGGGCGAGAGGTCGAGCCGGCCGCGGTCGGAGAGCAGCAGCCCGACGTCGTCGGGGAGGTCCTCGAGCAGCGCGGGGTCGACCTGGCCGTCGGGCGGGGAGACCACGGGCTCGGTGTCGAGGTCCCGCGCGGTGAAGGTGGCCTCGGACAGCCGGATTGCGCGCGCGAGCAGGCTGGGGCGCTCGCGCAGCAGCGCCACGGCGTCGGCGTCGGCGTACGGCAGCCCGAGCACGTCGTCGGAGGCCAGCTGCCCGTCGAGGCGGCGCAGCAGCGTGCGCGCCGCGGCCGCCTCGTCGGTGTCGGGCACGCCGGCCTCGTCGGGCTCGGGGTCGGCGGTCTCCGACGGCGTCGGGGAGGGCTCGGGCTCCTCGTCGGCCGGGGGGCTCGGCTCCGCGTCGGGGTCGGGACGGCGCTCGGCGGGGCCCAGGGAGAGCGGCGGGTTGCCCCGCGCGAGGTCGTCGAGCGCCTCGAGCACCGCCGGGTCGACCAGCCAGGTCAACGGGCTGTCACCGGCGGTGAGGGCGAAGCGCGAGATCCGGTCGAGCCGCCCCTCCGCGCCGCTGAGGTCGACCCAGCCCTCGGGGTCCGCGAGGCTGCCGTCGGCACCCCGCGTGGACTCGGCACGAAGCGGCAGCACCACGCTGACCGGCACCTCGTCGTCGGGCAGGTCCGTGCGGTCGACGACGGGGACGAAGGTGCGGGCCCGGCCGTCGGCGACGGCGTCGCGCCCGTCGGTGTTGGTGCCCAGGGCGTGCACACCGATCCAGTAGACGCCGGGGGCCGACGACGGCGGCAGCTGGTCCTCGGGGACCCGCACGGTGAAGTCGGCGCTCTCGCCCGGCTCGAGGTCGCCCAGGCCCAGGAAGGCACCGGGCGCGTCGATGCGGTCGCCGACGGCCGTCTCCTCGGGTGTCTGCGCGGCGAGGTCGAGGTCGTCGCGGGTGGTCAGGGGGGTGTCGCCGACGAAGGGGAGCACGTTGACGTCGACCCACGGCTCCTCGGAGGTGTTGCTCACCGTGCCGGACATCACCACCGCGCCGCGCCGCGGCACCACGCCCGGCGAGAGCGAGGTGAGCCGGACCTTCAGCGGCGTGGCCACCACCTCCGGCACGTCCTCCGGGCGGTCGCTGGGGGACGCCGAGGGCGTGTCGGTCGGAGTCGACTCGGCGGCGTGCGCGGCGGTGCCGGGGAGCGCGAGACCGAGGGGGACGACGCCCAGCGCCAGCAGCAGCCCCGTCGCCCCGGCGCGGGTGCTGCGGCCGGGGCGGGTCACCCGGGGATGCTATCGACCGGACCCGCTGCAGCCTCCCTAGACTGTGCTCCCGTGTCCGACGAGCCGCTGCTGATCACCGACGTCCAGTCCCGGGTCAGCGCCGAGCTGCAGCGGCTGTCCCCGGTGCTCGACGAGCTGGGCGCGCGCTTCGCGGCCGCGGGCGAGGAGCTCGCGCTGGTCGGTGGTCCGGTGCGCGACGCGATGCTCGGCCGGCTGCAGCAGGACCTCGACTTCACCACCTCCGCCCGGCCCGAGGTGACGGAGCGGCTGCTGGTCGGCTTCGCCGAGGCGACCTGGGACATCGGTCGTGCGTTCGGCACGATCGGCTGCCGGCGCGGTGAGTGGACCATCGAGATCACCACCTACCGCTCCGAGGCCTACGACCCCACGAGCCGCAAGCCCGAGGTGGCCTACGGCGACTCCCTGGTGGGCGACCTCGCGCGGCGCGACTTCACGGTCAACTCCATGGCGCTCTCGCTGCCCTCCGAGCAGCTCGAGGACCCCTTCGGCGGCGTGGTCGACCGCGCCGAGCGCCGGCTGCGCACCCCGGGCACCCCGGAGGCGTCCTTCTCCGACGACCCGCTGCGCATGCTGCGGGCGGCGCGCTTCGCCGCGCAGCTGGGCTTCTCGGTCGACGCCGACGTGGTGGCGGCGATGACCGACATGGCCGAGCGCATCTCGATCGTCTCCGCGGAGCGGGTGCGCGAGGAGCTGGTCAAGCTGCTCATGGCGCCCGACCCCGTGCGCGGGCTGCGGCTGCTCGTCGACACCGGGCTCGCCGCCCAGGTGCTGCCCGAGCTGCCCGCGCTGGCCCTCGAGCGCGACGAGCACCACCGGCACAAGGACGTCTACGAGCACAGCCTCACCGTCCTGGAGCAGTCGATCGACCTCGAGCACCGTCTGGGTGGTCCCGACTTCGTCTCGCGCTTCGCGGCGCTGATGCACGACGTCGGCAAGCCCCGCACCCGGCGCTTCCTCGACGACGGCAGCGTCACCTTCCACCACCACGACGTCGTCGGCGCCAAGCTCACCCGCAAGCGGATGCAGGCGCTGCGCTTCTCCAAGGAGCAGATCCAGGCCGTCACGAGCCTGGTCGAGCTGCACCTGCGCTTCCACGGCTACGGCGACGGCGAGTGGACCGACTCCGCCGTACGCCGCTACGTGCGCGACGCGGGCGACCAGCTGACCCGGCTGCACGTGCTCACCCGGGCCGCCTGCACCACCCGCAACCGCCGCAAGGCCGAGCGGCTGCGACGCGCCTACGACGACCTGGAGACCCGCATCGAGCGGCTCGAGGCCGAGGAGGAGCTCGCGGCGATCCGCCCCGACCTCGACGGCAACCAGATCATGGAGGTGCTGGGGGTCGGGCCCGGGCGCGAGGTGGGCGAGGCCTACCGCTTCCTGCTGGAGCTGCGCCTCGACCGCGGCCCGCTCGAGCACGCCGAGGCCGCCGAGGCCCTCCGTGCGTGGTG
This sequence comes from Marmoricola sp., assembly GCA_052040065.1. Taxonomy (GTDB): domain Bacteria; phylum Actinomycetota; class Actinomycetes; order Propionibacteriales; family Nocardioidaceae; genus Marmoricola. Next base: position 2,526 of record JBQGFI010000488.1, on the reverse strand, counting down.
GGCCGCCCGCGCCACCTGACACGTCGGCGTGACGAGCACCATGTGGCCGTAACGCCGCGCGCGCAAGCACCGTTGGTGCACGCGTACGCCGCCCACCGCACCGAGGAGACCCCGATGACCGAGACCGCCGTCGCACCGCTCGAGGCCGAGATCGAGATCGCGGCCCCACCGGCGCGGGTGTGGGAGCTGCTCAGCGACCTGCGGCAGATGCCGCGCTGGAGCGACCAGACCTGGAAGGTCTTCGCGCGCGGCGACATCGCCGAGGGCACCTCGATGCTCAACCTCAACAAGATGGGCTGGCGGGTGTGGCCGACCAGCGCGCGGGTCGTCGACTTCGAGCCCGAGCGCCGGGTCGCCTTCCGGGTGCGGGAGAACCGCACCGTGTGGTCCTTCGAGCTCAGCCCGACGCCGTCCGGCACCCGGGTCGTGCACCGCCGCGAGGCGCCGCAGGGCATCTCGGGCCTCTCCACCGGGCTGACCAAGGTCGCGCTGGGCGGCGTCCCGAGCTTCACCCGGGCCCTGCAGCGCGGCATGCAGCAGACGCTCTCCCGCGTGAAGGCTGACGCCGAGGCCTGAGCCTCCTAGGCTCGCGCCATGCGCAGCGACCTCTTCGACCAGGGCAACCTCGAGCGGGAGGGCGCCGACCGCTTCGCCCTGCAGAACCCCCAGCTGCTGCGCGTGGCGCTCGGCGACGACGTGCTGGCGGTCAAGGGCGCGATGGTCGCCTACCAGGGGCGCGTGGAGTTCGTGCACGAGAAGTCCGGCAGCGTCGGGCGGATGCTCAAGAAGATCGTGTCGAGCGAGGACCTGCCGCTGATGCGGGTCCGCGGCCAGGGCGAGGTCTTCTTCGCCCACGAGGCGGGCTACGTCTACCTGATCGCCCTCGACGGCGGTGAGGCGCTCTCGGTCGGCTCGTCCAACCTGCTGGCCTTCGACGCGACGCTGCAGTGGGACATCAACCGGGTCAAGGGCGCCGGCGTCATGGCCGGGGGGCTCTTCAACACCACGCTCTCCGGCACCGGCACCGTCGCCCTGTGCACGGTCGGCTCGCCGGTCGTGCTCGACTGCAGCCGCCAGCCCACCTACGTCGACGTCCAGGCCGCGGTCGCCTGGTCCGCGGGCCTGACCCCGCAGGTGGTCTCGAGCATGAAGCTCGGCTCGATGATGCGCGGTGGCTCCGGCGAGGCCTTCCAGTACGCCTTCCACGGCCCCGGCTTCGTCGTCGTCCAGCCCTACGAGCACAAGCCCGCCTCGTCCTCGGGCTCCGGCGGCATCTCCAGCATGTTCGACAGCTGAGCGCGACGGCCCTCGGCGGGGTGCTTGTGGGGCCGAGAGCACCCCGGAAGCGGGAGCGGGATCGGGGAGGATCCCGTGCACCTGGTGCGTGCGATCCTCCCCGATCAGGCGCGGGTGAGTGGCGTCAGGCCTTGGCGGGCGAGACCGGCTGCTGGTGCAGCCGGCGGAAGGTGTAGCCGCCGGCGAGCAGCGCGATCGGCAGGGCGGCGAGCAGCCCGACGCCGCAGAGGATCGCCCCGGCGATCACCACCAGGATCACCAGGATGTAGTAGACGAGCGTGTCGCCGACGTTGCTGGAGACGAAGGAGAAGCTCGCCTTGATCGCCTCCACCGGGGCCATGCCGCGGTCGACGACGAAGTACATCGTGAACATCGCGAGGTAGCCGACCACCAGGCCGGGCAGCACGCACAGCGCCGTCCCGATCGAGGTCAGCACCGAGACCAGGATCCCGGCCACGGCGATGTCGGCGTAGTTCAGGCCGCTCCACATCTGCCCGAGCGGGATCGGTCGGCCGTCGACCTGGGCCAGCGAGCCCTTGATCAGCCCGGCGTAGAGGATCTGGCCGACGATGCCGACCAGGAGCGAGACCACCAGGTTGTACAGGAACTCCTCGACCAGACCGCGCTGGAGCGGCCCGCCGAGGAGGGCGGAGGCGAAGAGGCTCGCCACGACGCCGACCACGACCGAGACCGCCACCACGATCAGGGTCCCGAGCAGCAGCGGGGTGGGGTTGGCGAAGAACTTCGTCCAGCCGTAGCCGATCGAGTCCGGCGCGCTGTAGGGCCGGGCGTTGGGGTCGGAGGACCCCGGCGGGGGCGGCGGCGCCGCGGCGTACCCACCCCCTGGCGGCGGGGGCGGCGGCCCCCCGGGGGGCGGCGCGCCGTACGGCGACCCTCCTCCGGCGGGCGGGGGCGGGGGCGACTGGTCGCCGCTGCCCTCGGGTGGCGGGTCCTGCGGAGGGGGGTTCTGCCCGTCGCTCATGGGTCCGAAGGTAGGGATCACCCCGACGGCTGTCGAGGATCCCGACCAGGTGGACTACAGCGCGCGCCGCACCTCACCCAGTACCTGCTCGTCGGTGGCCCCGAGCCGTCGCGCTGCTGCGGCGTACTCGCACGCCAGCTCGGCGAGTCCCTCCGGGGGCTTGCGGCTCGTCGCCTCGGCGGCCACGCGCGTCCCCCCTCCCCGGCGGGTCACGAGCAGCCCCGCCGTCTCGAGCACGCGGTAGGCGC
>JBQGFI010000487.1:0-5152 GCA_052040065.1 Marmoricola sp. | reverse complement strand
CGGCCCGCGACGCCGGCGCCAAGGTGCTGCTCTACGAGGCCGGCGAGGCCTGGCGCATGGACCCCTGGGCGATCGACGCCGGCGTGCGCGGCGTACGGCGCGTGCTGGCGCTCCTCGGCATGGTCGACGACGCGCCCACCCCGAGCGGCGAGGTCGCCGAGTCGCGCCGCAGCGGCTGGGTGCGCTCGCGCGGCACCGGCCTGCTGCACCTGGAGACCGAGCTCGGCCAGCGGGTCGAGCGCGGCGAGCGCCTCGGCGGTGTTTTCGACGGCTTCGGCAAGCGCGTCCGCCTCGTGCACGCCGATCGCGACGGCGTCGTCATCGGCCATACCACCGCCCCCGTGGTCAACCGCGGCGACGCCGTCGTCCACCTCGCCGAGCTCGTCTGAGCCGGGTCGGCGCGGGGGCAAAGTCACTGGTTGACCAGTGAGACTGCCGCTTCGCCAAGAAGATCTTCGTGGCGAAGTGGCGAAGTCACTGGCTAACCAGTGACTTTGCCGCCGCGACCGGACACGCCGGCCGGGTCAGCTGAGCTCGAGGCCGGGGTAGAGCGGGTTGGCGGCGAGGAGCTCGGCGGCGTGGGCGCGGACGCGGTCGGCGACGCCGTCGGCGAGCACGTACGACGCCTTGGAGGGGCCGCCGGCCTTGGTGGTGCCGGGCTGGGTCTGCGAGAGCACCTCGACGATCATCGAGGCGACCGTGTCGAACTCGGCCGCACCGAAGCCGCGGGTGGTCAGCGCCGGGGTGCCCAGGCGGACGCCGGAGGTGTACCAGGCGCCGTTGGGGTCGCGCGGCACCGAGTTGCGGTTGGTGACCACCCCCGCCTCGAGCAGCGCCGACTCCGCCTGCCGCCCGGTGAGGCCGTACGACGAGACGTCGAGCAGCACCAGGTGGTTGTCGGTGCCGCCGGTGACGAGCGTGGCGTCGCGGGTCAGGAAGCCCTCGGCCAGCGCCTTGGCGTTGTCGGCGATCGCCTGCGCGTAGGTCTGGAAGGCGGGCTGACGGGCCTCGGCGAGCGCGACGGCCTTGGCCGCCATCACGTGCGAGAGCGGGCCGCCGAGCACCATGGGGCAGCCGCGGTCGACGTCGGCCGCGAACTCCTCCTGCGCCAGCACCAGACCGCCGCGGGGGCCGCGCAGCGACTTGTGGGTGGTGGTCGTGACGACGTGGGCGTGGGGCACCGGGTCCTCGTCGCCGGTGAAGACCTTGCCGGCCACCAGCCCGGCGAAGTGCGCCATGTCGACCATCAGCACGGCGCCGACCTCGTCGGCGATCTCGCGCATCTTGGCGAAGTCGACGCGGCGGGGGTACGCCGAGTAGCCGGCGACCAGCACCAGCGGCTTGAACTCGCGCGCCTTGGCGGCGACCGCGTCGTAGTCGAGCAGCCCGGTGGTGGGGTCGGTGCCGTACTGCTGCTGGTGGAACATCTTGCCGCTGATGTTGGGGCGGAAGCCGTGGGTGAGGTGGCCGCCGGCGTCGAGCGACATGCCGAGCAGGCGCTGCTCGCCGAAGCGCTTGCGCAGCGTCTCCCAGTCGTCCTCGCTGAGCTCGTTGACGTTGCGCAGGCCCTTCTCGGCCAGTGCGGGCGTCTCGACGCGGTTGGCCAGGATCGACCAGAAGGCGACCAGGTTGGCGTCGATGCCGGAGTGCGGCTGGGCGTAGGCGTACGGCGCGCCGAAGAGCTCGCGGGCGTGCTCGGCCGCGAGCGCCTCCACGGTGTCGACGTTCTGGCACGCGGCGTAGAAGCGGTGGCCGACGGTGCCCTCGGCGTACTTGTCGCTGAACCAGGTGCCCATGGTGAGCAGCACGGCGGGCGAGGCGTAGTTCTCGGAGGCGATCAGCTTCAGCGAGCTGCGCTGGTCGGCGAGCTCCTGGCGTGTGGCCTGCGCCACACGCGGCTCGACGGAGGCGATGACCTCCAGGGCGGCGTCGTACGCCGTCGAGACGGTCTTGCCCATCGGCTCACCTGTGGAAGCAGCGCTCATGAAGCCAGACTAGGAGTCGCCGCGCCCCGCCGTCACTCCCCCCGCGTCGTGTCCACATCGTGGATCGTCGTCTCACCACATGAGATTCAGGTTTGGTGTCGGGGTGTCCACGAGTCGAGACTCGGGTCCATGAGCACCGCTGCGCGCACCCTCCGCCTCGTGACGCGTCGTCACGTGGACCTCGGTCGCACCCGCAGCATGATGTGTCGCCACGGCTGACGGTCCGTCTCCCCCAGCCCTGACCGCGCCGGCGACCCGCGACGACACCGCTGTCGCCCGAGGCCCGCGGTCCCCTCCACCGCCCGAGGACTCCCAGACACCATGAGCAGCTCCAGCAGCAGCCCCGCCCCCGACACGACGGCAGCGCCCGCCGGACGCGTCGGTCGCTCCGGTCGTGCCCGCCCCAAGCGCGGCGAGGGCCAGTGGGCCCTCGGCTACACCGAGCCGCTGAACAAGAACGAGCAGTCCAAGAAGGACGACAACCCGCTCAACGTGCGGGCACGCATCCTGAACATCTACTCCAAGCGCGGCTTCGCCTCCATCGACCCCGCCGACCTGCGCGGCCGCTTCCGGTGGATGGGCCTCTACACCCAGCGCGCCCCGGGCTTCGACGGCGGCAAGACCGCGATGCTCGAGGAGGAGGAGCTCGACGACGAGTTCTTCATGCTCCGGGTGCGCAGCGACGGTGAGCTGCTCGACGCGGCCAAGCTCCGGGCGCTGGGCAGCATCGGCACCGACTTCGCCCGCGGCACCGCCGACATCACCGACCGGCAGAACATCCAGTACCACTGGATCGAGATCGAGGACGTGCCGGAGATCTGGCAGCGGCTCGACGACGTCGGGATGACCAGCCTCGAGGCCTGCGGCGACTCGCCCCGCCCCTTCCTGGGCTCCCCCGTCGCCGGGGTGGCCGCCGAGGAGATCATCGACGCCACGCCCGCGCTCGAGGAGATCAAGCGCCGCTTCATCGGCGACCCGGCGTACTCCAACCTGCCGCGCAAGTTCAAGACCTCCGCCAGCGGCCACCCGGGCCACGACTGCGTGCCGTCGGTCAACGACGTCTCCTTCGTCGGCACGGTGCACCCCGAGCACGGCCCGGGCTTCGACCTGTGGGTCGGCGGCGGCCTCTCCACCAACCCGATGCTGGCGCAGAAGCTCGGCGTCTGGATCCCGCTGGAGGAGGTGCCCGACGCCTGGTCGGCCGTCGCCGGGGTCTTCCGCGACTACGGCTACCGACGGCTCCGCTCGCGCGCCCGGCTCAAGTTCCTGGTCGCCGACTGGGGCGTCGAGCGCTTCCGCGAGGTGCTCGAGACCGAGTACCTGCACCGCGAGCTGGTCTCGCTGCCCTCCCCCGAGCCCGTGCCCGGCGCCTCCGACCACATCGGCGTGCACCCGCAGAAGGACGGTCGCTTCTACATCGGGGTCGCCCCGGTCGCGGGCCGGATCAACGGCGAGGTGCTCACCGGCGTCGGTGACGTCGTGGAGCGCTACGGCGCCGACGGCGCGCGCCTGACCGCGCACCAGAAGCTGGTCGTGCTCGGCGTCGAGGAGCAGCACGTCGAGGACGTCGTCACCGACCTCCGCGAGGTCGGCCTGGAGGCACGGCCCTCCGGCTGGCGGCGCGCGACGATGGCCTGCACCGGCATCGAGTACTGCAAGCTCGCCATCGTCGACACCAAGCAGCGCGCGATCGACCTGGTCGGCTCGCTGGAGCAGCGCTTCCCCGACCTCGACACCACCATCTCGGTCAACGTCAACGGCTGCCCCAACGCCTGCGCCCGCACCCAGGTCGCCGACATCGGCCTCAAGGGCATGCTCGTGATGAACGACGAGGGCGAGCAGGTCGAGGGCTTCCCGGTGCACCTCGGTGGCGCCCTGGGCCTGGACCCCGTCTTCGGCAAGAAGCTGCGTGCCCACAAGGTCACCAGCGCCGGGCTCGACGACTACATCACCGTCGTGGTGGGCAACTACCTCGCCGACCGCGAGCCGGGCGAGGAGTTCGCCCGCTGGGCGGCGCGGGCCGACGAGGTCCTGCTGCGCGGCGAGAAGTCACTCTCCGAGGCGGGGTCGTGAGCGGCCGCTCGGTGCCCTTCCACTGCCCCTACTGCGGCGGGGAGGACCTGCGCCCGCACGAGGTCGACCCCGCGAGCGGCCAGGGCAGCGGCCACGGCGCGTGGGAGTGCCACTCCTGCCTGCGGGCCTTCAAGGTCTCGCTGCTCGGCCAGCTGCGGCCGCCGGCCAGCGTCGCCGCCGAGCGCACGGAGCGTGCCCGGTGAGCGCCCTGTCCACGACGCGTGCCCGCGCCAACCGCGGCTCCGCCACCCAGGGCCGCGACACCGACGAGCTGCGCGAGATCGTCTCCCACGTCGGCGCGGAGCTCGAGCTCGCCCCGGCCGAGGACATCATCGAGTGGGCGGTCGCCACCTTCGGTGCCCGCTTCTGCATCACCTCCTCGATGGGCGACGCGGTGCTCTCGCACCTCGCCGCCACCGTCGCGCCCGGCATCGACGTGGTCTTCCTCGACACCGGCTACCACTTCGCCTAGTCCATCGGCACCAGTGACGCGGTGGCAGCGACGATGCCGGTCAACCTGATCACGCTGGAGCCGAAGCAGACCGTGGAGCAGCAGGACGCGGCGTACGGTCCCGACCTCTTCCAGCGCGACCCCGACCTGTGCTGCGCCCTGCGCAAGGTCGCCCCGCTGCGCGAGGGTCTCTCCGGGTACGACGCGTGGGCCACCGGCCTGCGCCGCGCCGAGACGCACGACCGCGTGATCGCCCCGGTCGTCGGCTGGGACGAGGGCAAGCAGAAGGTGAAGGTCTCGCCGCTGGCGCGCTGGACCGACGACGACGTCGACCGCTACGTCGCCGAGCACGGCGTCCTGGTCAACCCGCTGCAGTACGACGGCTACCCGTCGATCGGCTGCTGGCCGTGTACCCGACGCGTCGCGCCCGGAGACGTCCCCCGCTCGGGTCGCTGGGCCGGCCCCAACAAGACCGAGTGCGGCATCCACCTCGAGCCACCGGTCCCGGACACCCCACCGCCGGACGACGGAGTCCGCGCCCCACCACCGCGTGTCGAAGGGAGTCGGCCATGCCCCCACCAGCACTGCTGACCAGCGCCCACGGCCGCCGCGACCCCCGCGCGGCCGCCACCCTCAACGCCCT
>JBQGFI010000486.1:0-2822 GCA_052040065.1 Marmoricola sp. | reverse complement strand
CCTCCCCGGGGGAGGCGGCAGCGTGGCGTCATGAGCGAGAGCAACCAGAAGTCCGGCAGTGCCGGCAACACCACGGCCTTCTTCGTGATGGCAGGCGTCTCCTTCGCGGCGGCGCTGCTGGCGATGATCGTGGGGGTGTGGAACCTCGACGTCGGCACCTGGGAGCGTGCCTTCCTGGCGCTGGGCGCGCTGTTCCTCACCACCTCGACCTTCACCCTGGCCAAGGTCGTGCGCGACGCCCAGGAGTCGGCCGCCGTGATGGCCCGGCTCGACGCCGCACGCGTCGAGCGCATCCTGGCCGAGCACGATCCCTTCCGCGCCGTCTCCTGACGGACCGACGGAGAGCATCGTGCTGCGGATCGACCCGGGGCCGGCGGCCTCGCCGACGACGGCGCGTCCTCGACGGCGTCGCCTGGCCGGACCGGGCACCCGGCGGGGCAGCTACGTGGGCCAGCGCGCCTTCAGCAACACCGACGACACCGTGCACCACTTCGAGTGGGACGGCGTCCGCTGGGTCTACCGCGGGTGGTGGCGGATCCCGGCTCGCCAGGCGTGACTCGCGCCCGGCTGGGCACGTGCCTGAGGTGCAGACACGAGAGATCGGCAACGACACCGTGGGGCGCGTCCGGGTGGGCGCGATCGGCCTGGGGTGCATGACCTTCGACCAGGACGGCCAGGCGCCGCGTGACCAGCTGCTCGCCACCGTGCGTGCGGCGCTAGACGCGGGGGTGACCCTGCTCGACACCGCCGACGCCTACGGCCACGGCGACCAGGGCGCCGACGCGATGGGGCAGAACGAGCGCCTCGTGGCCTCCCTGCTCGACGAGCTCGGCGTGCGCGACCAGGTCCTCCTCGCCACCAAGGCGGGTCACACCCGCGGCGAGGGTGGCTCGTGGGACCTCGACTCCTCCGCGGCGTACCTGCGCTCGGCGGTCGACCGCTCGCTGGAGCGCCTGGGCGTCGAGCAGCTCGCCCTGTGGCAGCACCACCGTCCCGACCCGGCCGTGCCCTACGAGGAGGTGCTCGGCACGCTCAAGGAGGTGCACGACGCCGGCAAGGTGCGGATGGTCGGCCTCTCCAACGCCGACCCCGACCAGATCCGCGCGGCGCACGCGATCCTGGGCGAGGCGCTGGTGAGCGTGCAGAACCAGTTCTCGCCCGCCTTCCGGTCCAGTGCGCCCGAGATCGAGGTGTGCGAGGAGCTCGGGCTGGCGTTCCTGCCCTGGAGCCCGCTGGGGGGCCTGGGCGACGCCAAGGCGCTGGCCGAGAAGCACCCGGCCTTCGCCGAGGTGGCCGAGCGGCGCGGCGTGAGCCCGCAGCAGGTGGCCCTGGCGTGGGAGCTGGCGCAGTCACCGTGCGTCATCCCGATCCCCGGGGCGAAGCGGCCGCAGTCGGTGACCGACTCCGCTGCGGCCGCCTCGCTGGAGCTGACGGCGGAGGAGCTCGCGGCGCTCGACGCCTGAGGTCGCCTCAGAAGGCCAGGTCGGTCGCGGTGAGGGGGACGACGAGCAGGCCCACGACGCGGTCGTGCTCGTCGAGGGCGACCAGGCCGCGCAGCTCACCGGCCTCGTGGCACAGCGTCGTGTCGCCCACCACCACGCCGAACGTCTCGCCGTCGGCGTCGCCGTCGCCGAGGTCGACGACGGTGCCCTCGAAGCGCTCGAGCTCGCCGACCGAGCCGACCACCCGGGCCCAGGTGCCCATCACCGCCTCCTCGGTCAGCTGCGCCGCCACCTCCTCGGGCATCCGGGCGCGCACGGCGGCGTAGTCGCCCGCGGCGATCTGCGCGAAGACCTGCTCGGTGAGGGCGGGGACGTGGTCGAGCGGGCGGGTGGGCATGGGGGCTCCGTTCCGGGGGTCGCGCGGACGGCCGAACCTCTTGAAGGCCGCCTGCCTGCTGATGCCGAGGGTGCGTCCGACCTCGGCCCACGAGGCGCCCTCGGCGCGCGCCCCGTCGACGGCCTGCTGCAGCTCGCGGCGTGCCTCCTCGAGGCTGGCGGCGGCCCGGGCGACGAGCCCCAGCGGCTCCTCGGTCACCCGCGTGTCGCAGCCGTGGTGCCGATCGAGACCGTGATGCCCATGACGACGCCGACACCCCACCAGGCGCCGTTGTCGGCACCGCTGACCCACCACGTCAGGGTGCCCACCGCGAGGGCGACCGCCGCGGCCACGGCGTACGTCGCCGGGCGCAGCACCCAGTCGGCCAGCCGGGGGGCGCTGCTGACCCACACGCCCACGGCGAGGGCCAGCGCGTAGACGCCGCCCACCACCCACCCCAGCCAGCCGTCGCCCGAGAGCACCGCGACGCAGGCCGCCATGACGACGGCGACGGCGAGGTTGGGCAGCGCGCGTGAGGTCATGCCCCCAGCGTGGTCGACCGGGGCAGCGAGTGTCAACCAGATGTTGACAGATGTCACGGGTCAGGTGGCGAGCAGCTCCTTGAGGTGGGAGTCGACCTCGTCGAGGTAGGACGGCTCGAAGCCGAAGAGCCCGAAGTGGCCGGCGATGCTGTGCAGCACCCGCAGCTCGGCACCCGGCGTCAGCTGCTGCTCGGCCTCGCAGTCGCGCGGGGGGAAGAACATGTCCTGCTCGATCGGCATCACGAAGACCTTGGCGGTGACGCGGCCCAGCGCCGCGGCCAGGTCGCCGTCGGCGAGGCGGGCGACGTCGCCGCGCTGCCACTTCCAGCCCATCGTCAGCAAGGCGTTGGGGTCCATCAGCCCGAAGAGCAGCCGGGTGAAGTTCTGCTGGAACTCCTCGAAGGTCTCCCAGCCGAGTCCCTCCACGACGGGCGGGATCCCGCGCCAGAACTCGGTCTTCCA
>JBQGFI010000485.1:0-1825 GCA_052040065.1 Marmoricola sp. | reverse complement strand
AGCTGCACGGCCTCGCCGTCGACGCGGCGCTGTGAGACGCGACTGGCGATCTCGGCCAGACCGAAGATGCCGAGGGCGACCGCGACCAGGGAGAGGCCGTCGCCGAGGAAGAGGCTGCCGAAGGTGAAGCGCTCCTCCGCGGTGGTCGGGGAGGTCCCGACCAGGCCGAGCAGCAGACCGAGGAAGCCGGCGGTGAGCCCCTTGACGACGTTGCCGCGTGAGAGCACGGCGGCCAGCGAGACGCCGAGCACGGTGAGCATGAAGAGCTCGGGGCTGGCGAAGGAGAGCACCAGTGGACGGGAGAGGGGGATGGCGAGGGTGAGACCGATGGCGCCGATCACACCGCCGGCCATAGAGGAGAGGAAGGCCAGCGACAGCGCCCGCTTGGCCTGCCCCTGCCGGGCCATCGAGTAGCCGTCGAGCATGGTGACGCTGGCCGACGCCGATCCTGGTGCCCCCAGGAGCACGGCAGCCACGGTGTCGGAGGTGTGCACGACGGCGAGGGCGCCGATGAGCAGTGCCAGGGCCGCGGCCGGCTCCATGCCGAAGGTCAGGGGGAGCAGGATGGCCACGGCGCCGGTGCCCCCGAGCCCGGGGATGAGACCGATGACGAGACCGGCGAGCACGCCCAGGGCGAGCATGAGGAGCAGCGAGGGGTCGGCCAGGGAGCCGAGTGCGGTGAGCGCGGAGTCGAGCATGGCGGACCTCAGTCGATCGTGACGTCGTAGTCGGTGGCCAGCAGGTCGCGGACGCGCTCGCGCACGTCCGGCTCGACCGCGTAGGCCTCGCGGATGCGGGGGGCGAGGTCGGGCGCGGCGTCGAGCGGGTAACCGCCCAGCACCTCGGCCGCCTCCTCCTGGAAGGCCGGATCGGCCCCGAGCTCCTCGGCGTTGCTCCGCAGCAGATCGACGGCCTCGCGCGGGGTGTCCCGAGGGACCCACAGCGCCTTCTGGTACGTGTACGTCAGCCCGAGGATGGCGGCGTAGGTCTCAAGCTCCTCGGCGGGCGGAGCCTCGCCGTTGAGCTGCTCGTAGACCTCCACGACCGTCGGCAGGTCGGGGAAGTTCGGGTCGCGCACCACCTGCCCCGCGTCGTCGAGCTGGCCGAGGGAGAACAGCGCGGTGGCCTCACCGCTCTCGACCATCGGCTCCACGGCCGAGGCGTACGTCGAGGTCGTCTGGTAGTCGATGTCGATCTCGCCGCGCTGCAGGGCGAGGTTCACCGGACCGCGACCCTCGAAGCCGAAGGTCGAGGAGACGTCGGCGCCCAGCAGGTCGAAGGCCAGCAGCGTCGTGAGGTCGAGGCTGGTGGCGGCGATGCCACCGAAGGCCAGGGGCTCGGCGCGGTCGACGAGGTCCTCGACGCCGTCCACTCCTGCGCCGGCACGGGCATAGACGACCGCACCGGTGCCGTTGGCCACGACCGGCTGCAGCTCGGTGAAGTCGTACCTGACCGCCTCCATCTCGAGCAGGTAGGGCACCACCGTCGACGCGGTGCTGACCAGCACGTCGGTGCCGTCGGGCCGCGCCGAGCTCATGAAGTGGTTGGACCCGCTGATGCCCTCGCCGCCTTCGTCGTTGACGGGGGCGAAGCCGGGCTGCCCGGGGACGCGCTCGGTCAGCGAGGTGCCGACGTACCGCGCCCAGGTGTCGGTGCCACCGCCCTCGGCGAGCGGGATCAGGAACTCCACGGTCTCGCCCGCGTAGTCACCGTCGGTGGTCGACGCCGGGGGGTTGAGCAGGTCACCGCCGAGCACCGACCCCGCGACCGCGAGCGCGGTGAAGCCCGCAGCCACGGCGATGACCGCTCGGCGCGACGGCGGGGG
>JBQGFI010000484.1:0-8306 GCA_052040065.1 Marmoricola sp. | reverse complement strand
TCGGTACGACGCGCCAGGACGGCGCTACAGGCCCGGAGGGCGAAGGCTGCCCGGGCGAGAGCCCGCGCGAAGGCACGGGCCAGGGCGCGCGCCCGCGCCAGGGCACGCGCCAAGGCACGCGCTAGGGCGAAGGCCCGCGCGAAGGCGAAGGCCGCCGCCGACGCCAAGGCCAAGGCCGCCGCCAAGGCCGCGGCTGACGCCAAGGCCAAGGCGGCCGCGACGCCGCCGCGCCCCGCCGACCCCTTCGCCCTGGTGCGCACGCCGACGCAGGCCCAGACCATGACGCCGACGACCGTCGAGCGGCTCTTCCTCAACCGCTTCGGCACCGGCTACTCGCAGCGCGCCCTGCTGCAGCTGCGCGGCTTCGCCACGCCGGCGGCGTGGCTGCAGGCGCAGCTCGCGTCGACCTCGCGCTTCGCCGAGCACCCGAAGGTCGCGACGGTGGACGGCTGGTTCGGCTCGCTGCGCACCGACTCCGCCGCGACGCGCTGGAGCAACCAGGCCAACCAGGTCAAGGGCGGCTGGGTCTACGGCCACGAGCTCGGCAACTGGTCGATCCTGCGCCGGATCTACTCCGAGCGCACCGTGCTGGAGCGCATGACCGACTTCTGGTCGGCCAACCTGCACATCCCGATCTCCCACGACCGCGCCTGGGTGTGGCGCTTCGACTACGACGCCACGATCCGTCGCCACGCCTTCGGCCGCTTCGAGGACCTGCTGCGCGAGACGGCGCTGCACCCGGCGATGCTGCTCTACCTCGACAACTACCGCTCGGTGAGGGGCAACCCCAACGAGAACCAGGGTCGCGAGCTGCTCGAGCTGCACACCGTCGGCGTCGGCGCCGGCTACACCGAGGCGATGGTCAAGGACTCCGCCAAGATCCTCTCGGGCTGGAGCGTGGACTGGAATCCCGGCGCCGGCCGCTTCGACCCCGTCTACGACGCCGGCAAGCACACCACCGGCGCCGTGTCCGTGCTGGGCTTCCAGCACGCCAACGCCGCGGAGGACGGCCGCCAGGTCACCCTCGACTACCTGCGCCACCTGGCCCGCCACCCCGCCACGGCCACCAACCTGGCACGCAAGCTGGCGCGCGCGCTGTGCAGGGACGACCCGTCCGACGCGCTCGTCGGCGCCCTGGCCCGGGCCTACCTCGACCAGGACACCTCCATCGCCGCGATGCTCACCACGCTCGCCGCCCACCCGGAGTTCCTGGGCTCCAGCGGGCAGAAGGTGCGCGCCCCCATCGACGACCTGGTGGCCACGGCCCGCGTGCTGGAGGTCGACGCCAACAAGGCCCACACCAACCGGGACGGCGACGACAGCTACGCCCGCCACGCGAACTGGACCCACGAGAGCCTGCAGGCCTTCGCGTGGCCCCGCCCCGACGGTCCACCCGCGCGCAACACCGCGTGGGCGACGCCGTCGCGCATGTTCGGCTCCTACCAGATGCACTGGGCGCACGCCGGCGGCTGGTGGCCCAAGGGGGCGGCGTACAAGCCCTCGAGCTACTGGGTGAGGGCCAACGGGATCACCTTCGAGCAGCACGTCGACCACGTCTCGCGCCGGTTGCTGGGCCGACCCGCCGACGCCCGCACCCAGCGGGCCGCTCGCCAGGCGGTCTCGGGGGCGACCTGGTTCAGCACCAGCAAGCCGATCGACGCGGGCTCCAGCGTCCACGGCTGGTTGGGCACGCGGCTCGTCGCGATGCTGCTCGACTCCCCCGACCACATGCTCACCTGAGCGCTCCCCACCCGACCCGCCGCACCACGCCGCACCACGACACCGAAGGCCACGAGATGACCGCGCTACCCCACGAGACCGATCCGCGGGACTGCTGCTCCGACTTCACCGCCGCCGCGGCCTCGCGCCGTACCGTCCTCAAGGGCGCGCTGGGCGTCGGCGCCGGGCTGTCGGTCACCCAGATGCTGGGCGACTCGATGCTGCAGGCGAGCTTCGCCGGCGCGAAGGGCGGCAACACCCTGGTCGTGCTCTCGCTGCGCGGTGGCATCGACGGGCTCGGCGTGGTGGTGCCCCACGGCGACCCGGGCTACTACCGCGCACGCCCCAAGATCGCCGTGCCGGCCGACCAGCTGGTGTGCAAGGACGACATGTTCGGGCTGCACCCCAAGCTCGCCCCGCTCGCGCCCCTGTGGGAGGCGGGCGAGCTGGCCGCGATCCAGGCCGTGGGCCTGCCGGTGGTCAACCGGTCGCACTTCGCGGCCACCGAGGAGGTCGAGGACGCCGCCCCCGGCTCGGCCGAGCGCTCCGGGTGGATCAACCGCATGATCGGTGTCGGACGCACCAGCACGACGCCCTCCGCCAACGGGGGCGTCATGGACGCCGTCGGACTCGGCACGCCCTTCCCGACCACGGCGCTGGCCGGCGACGCGCCGGTGCTCACGGCCGCCGACCTCGACGGACTCCGGGTCTCCGGGCTCGACAAGGAGTACGTCGAGAGCCGCTACAGCAGCCTCGGCACCATGTGGGGCAGCGCGGGCGGCGTGCTGCGCCGGGCCGCCAACGAGGCCGTGAGCATCTCCCGGAGCACCAACGGCAAGATCCTGGGCGCCGAGAGCACCGCGAGGTACCCCACGGAGTGGAACGCCTCCCCCTTCGCCGCGCCGCTGCGCAGCGCCGCGGGCCTGATCCGCGCCAACCTGGGCACCGACGTCATCGCGATCGACGCCGGCGCCTGGGACTACCACAACAACTACGGCCGCACCGGCTACGGCCAGATGCAGTCGAGCCTCGACGGGTTGGGCCGGTCGCTGAAGGCCTTCTTCGACGACCTCGGTCCGCTGCGCTCCCGCGTCACCGTCGTGACCATCAGCGAGTTCGGCCGGCGCGTGGCGGAGAACGGCAACGAGGGACTCGACCACGGCTGGGGCAACATGATGCTCGTCGCCGGCGCCGGGGTGAAGGGCGGCCAGTACTACAGCAAGTGGCCCCGCCTCGACTCCGCGGCGCTCGCCGAGGGCGACCTCAAGGTGACCACCGACTACCGCTCGGTGCTGTGGGAGCTGGTCAGCAAGCGCTTCCCCGACCGCTCGCTGTCGAAGATGTTCCCCGGCTTCACCGCACCCCAGTCCGTGGGGTTCATGCGCTGACGCGCGGGGCTGGTTCCGGCTGGTCGAGGAAGGCGCGCAGCGCCTGTCTCGAGACCCGGCGAGCAGGCGGCGTACGAGGGTCTCGAGACGGTTGCTGCGCAACCTCCTCGACCACCCGGCCCGACTCCGGCTGGTCGAGCCCACCGGGGCGGGTCCAGGAGCGCCCGCGGGAGCCAGCACGACACTGTCATCGCTGCTGTCCGGTTCGGGCGGGTTAGGGTGCGACATGCGTCGCCTCGTCGCGCTCACCGCAGCGCTCCTCTCGGGACTGCTCACCGCCACGCTCGTCAGCGCGCCGCCCAGCGGCGCCGCCGTGCCCGACCTGCGCGTCACCACCGTGGTCGGCGGGCTCGACCAGCCGTGGGACGTCAAGCAGCTGCCCGACGGCTCGCTGCTGGTCACCGAGCGCTCCAGCAGGCGCCTGCTGCACGTCGCCCCCGGCGGCCGCGTCACCTCGGTGGCCTACGACCGCGACGCGGTGTGGTCCTCCGGTGAGACCGGGCTGATGAGCCTGGAGGTCGACCCCGACTTCGCGAGCAACCGTCGCTTCTACACCTGCCAGGGCGGGTACGGCGCGACCCGGCGCGACGTGCGCGTCGTCGCGCGCCGGCTCGCGGCCGACGGCGCCTCGGTCACGGCCGAGCGCGTCGTGCTCGGGGGGCTGCCGGCCAGCAGCGGGCGGCACGGCGGGTGCCGGCTGCTGATCGCCCGCAGCGGTCACCTGGTGATCGGCACCGGCGACGCCGCCGTCGGCACCAACCCCCGCAACCTGCGCTCGGGCGGCGGCAAGGTGCTCCGCGTCGACCGGGTCACCGGGCGGCCGGTGCGCGGCAACCCCTTCCTGCGCTCGAGCAACGGCTGGGCCAAGCGCGTGCTCTCCTACGGGCACCGCAACGTCCAGGGGCTGGCCCAGCGCCCCGACGGCACGCTGTGGTCGGTCGAGCACGGCTCCTCCCGCGACGACGAGGTCAACCTGATCCGCGCCGCCGGCGACTACGGCTGGAACCCCGTGCCCGGCTACGACGAGTCGGTGCCGATGACCGACAAGAGGCTCCCCGGCGTGCAGCACTCGGCCCGGTGGCGCTCGGGTGAGCGCACCATCGCCACCTCGGGCGCCACGTGGGTGAGGGGCGCCCGGTGGGGCGACCTCGAGGGCACCCTGGCGGTCGCGGCGCTCAAGGGCCAGCGGGTCGCCTTCATGCGGCCGACCGGCACCACGAAGCGGATCGGCACGATCCGGCGCCCCGCCGAGCTGCGCGGGATCGGACGGCTGCGCTCGATCACGCAGGTCGCCGGTGGCGACCTGCTGATCACCACCGCCGACGGCGGCGGGCGCGACCGGGTGCTCCGCGTCTCGCCGCGCTGAGGCCGCACCACGGGCGACGGGCTACCAGAGGCCCAGGCGGGCGCCGAGCGGCAGCGTGACCGCCCAGACAGCGACACCGGCGACCACCAGCCACGGCAGCCGGCGCGGGTGCGGCACGAACCAGCGCACCGCGGCGCCCAGCAGCACGGCCCACAGGGCCACCAGCGACGCGGTGACCCACCACGGCACCTGGGTCGCCGTCCCGAGCAGGAGGAAGAGCAGGCAGGCCAGCCCGCCCATCCCGACGAAGCCCGCCCGCGACACCTCCTGACGACCCACGCCGAACACCCTACGAGCGCCGTCGGCTGCCACTAGCCTCGTCGCTCACGCCCCTCGCTCGGGAGGACTCCCCTCGTGTCTGCTCACCGCACCGGCCCCCGCCGCCTCGCCCTGGTGCTGCTGCTCTGCGCCGCGCTCGGACCGGGAGGCGTGCTGCCGGCCGCCGCGGCCGAGGAGCCCGCCCCGGCACCGGCCCCGACCACCCTGCGCCTCGGTGCCCCCGGCACGGTGGTCGACGAGCGACCGGTGCAGCTGCGCGCCCGCTTCCTCACCGACACCGGTGAGCCCGTCGTCGGTGCGCTCGTCGTCTTCGACCGGGTCGTCGACGGCGCCTGGCGGCGCGCCAAGGCACGTCGCACCGACGCCACCGGTCTGGCGCTCTACACCGTCACCCCGCGGCGCGACACCCGCTGGCGGGTCCGGGGGCTGGCCGGCGAGCGTCAGGGCGTGTCGTGGCAGGCCGCCACGTCGGCGTCGGCGCGGATCGAGAACGTGCCGCCTGCCCGACCGGTCTCGCTCGGCGGGCCCCGACCCGACGCCCTCCCGGCCCAGGGCCGGGCGGTCGGCCGAGGCGCCAACGCGGTCGTGCACCGCCTCTCCGACCGGGTCTGGCGCTCCATGGTCGGACGCAGCTGGCGCACGGGCTGCCCGGTGGGCCGTGGCTCGCTGCGGCTGGTGCGGGTCAACTACTTCGGCTTCGACGGCTACCGCTACCGCGGCGAGGTCGTGGTCAACCAGGCGATCGCCCGCCGGACCGCCGCCGCCTTCAGCGACATGCACGCCCGCAAGCTCCCGCTGCGCGCGATGTACCGCGTCGACCGCTTCGGCTGGAGCCGCGAGCTGCAGGGCGCCGACGACCGGGCCTCGATGGCCGCCGACAACACCTCCGCCTTCAACTGCCGGCAGGTGGTCGGTCGCCCCGGGGTGCGCTCGCCGCACGCGACGGGCCGCTCGGTCGACCTCAACCCGTGGGAGAACCCCTACTGGACCTCGGCCGGCTGGGTGCCCAACACCTGGTGGGTCGGCCGCTCGCACCCGCGGGTGGCCTGGCGCGGCGGCGACCACGC
The DNA here is from genome assembly GCA_052040065.1 of Marmoricola sp. Classification (GTDB taxonomy): domain Bacteria; phylum Actinomycetota; class Actinomycetes; order Propionibacteriales; family Nocardioidaceae; genus Marmoricola. The sequence continues at coordinate 2,487 of JBQGFI010000484.1, read as the reverse complement.
GGTGCTGAAGATCTGGCGCAAGCACGGCTTCCGGTGGACCTACGGCGTCCGCGACGCCCACCACCTCGACGGCCGCACCGCCCCCGGGCTCGAGGGCGGCTTCGTCGGCTAGCCGCGCCGCGCGGGGCTAGTCCTCGAGCGCGTCGTCGTTCCAGGCGGGGTCGTTGTCCCACTCCTCGTTGCGCTCCTCGACCTTGTCGAGCGCCCGGCCGGCCTCGGCCTCGGAGCCGTAGGGGCCGAGCCGGTCGGAGTTGCGGCAGCCGTCCCTGGGCTCGACCCGCTTGTGCTTCAGGCAGTACCAGAACTCGCTCATGCCGCGGACACTACGCTTGCCGGCGTGACTGTCATGGCTCCCGGACGCGTCTCCGCGCGACGACCCGTGCCCGCCGCCGTCCCGCGCCCGGAGTACGTCGACCGCCCCGCGCCGGCGCCGTACACCGGTCCGGAGGTCAAGGACGCCGAGACCGTCGAGCGGATGCGGGCCGCGGGCCGCCTGGCGGCGCAGGCGCGCGACCTCGTGGGCTCCCACGTCGCACCCGGCGTCACCACCGACGAGCTCGACCGGCTCGGGCACGAGTTCCTCTGCGACCACGGCGCCTACCCCTCGACGCTCGGCTACAAGGGCTTCCCCAAGTCGCTGTGCGCGAGCGTCAACGAGGTCGTCTGCCACGGCATCCCCGACAGCTACGTCGTGCAGGACGGCGACATCGTCAACATCGACATCACCGCCTACCTCGACGGCGTCCACGGCGACACCAACGCCACCTTCCTCACCCCGGGCGTCGACCAGGAGGTGCGCGACCTGGTCGACCGCACCCAGGAGGCGCTGCGGCGCGCGATCAACGCCGTGCGCCCCGGCCGACGCATCAACGTGATCGGCCGCGTCATCGAGTCCTACGCCCGACGCTTCGGCTACGGCGTGGTGCGGGAGTTCACCGGCCACGGCATCGGCACGTCCTTCCACTCCGGGCTGGTGATCCCGCACTACGACGACCCGCGCCACGACGACGAGATCCTCCCGGGGATGACCTTCACCATCGAGCCGATGCTCAACCTGGGCACCCACGAGTGGGAGATGTGGGACGACGGCTGGACCGTGGTCACCCGCGACCGCCGCTGGTCGGCGCAGTTCGAGCACACCCTGCTGGTCACCGACAGCGGCGCCGAGGTCCTCACGCTCCCCTGAGCCGCATCCGACCCTTCCGGTGCCTGAGAGGTCGGTCACTCGCTAGGGTCGCGTGCGTGACCGGGATCTTCGAGGACTACGGCTCGCACACCGGCCCTGCCTACGACGAGATGTACGACGGCGGCGCGCTCCGGACGCCGTACCGGCAGGTGCACCCCTCGATCCAGGAGATGGGGCCCGCCGAGCTGCAGACGCGCGTGGAGGCGCTGGCCTCCAGCTACCTCGACCAGGGCGTCACCTTCGACATCGGCGGCGAGGAGCGGGCGTTCCCGCTCGACGTGCTCCCCCGGGTGATCGAGATGGACGCGTGGGGCGCCGTCGAGCGCGGCGTCCAGCAGCGGGTCCAGACCCTGGAGCGCTTCCTGGCCGACATCTACGACGCCGGCGAGGTGCTCGCCGACGGCGTCGTGCCGCGCCGCGTGATCACGACGTCCTCCCACTTCCACCGGGCGGCGGCCGGCATCGAGCCGCCCAACGGCGTGCGCGTCCACGTCAGCGGCATCGACCTGATCCGCGATGCCGACGGCGAGTTCCGCGTGCTCGAGGACAACGTGCGCGTGCCCTCGGGGGTCTCCTACGTGATGACCAACCGGCGCGCCATCGCGGCCGCGCTCCCGGAGGTCTTCGCCGAGCACCGGATCCGCCCCGTCGCCGGCTACCCGCAGAAGCTGCTGACGGCGCTGCGCGCGGCGGCGCCGGCGGGCGTCACCGACCCCAACGTCGTGGTGCTCACGCCGGGCGTCTTCAACGGCGCCTACTTCGAGCACGCCCTGCTGGCGCGCACCAAGGGCGTCGAGCTGGTCGAGGGCCGCGACCTGGAGTGCCGCCGTGGTCGCGTCATGATGCGCACCACCCAGGGCCTGGAGCCGGTGCACGTCATCTACCGCCGCGTCGACGACGAGTTCCTCGACCCCGTGCACTTCCGCAGCTCCTCGCTGCTGGGCTGCTCGGGACTGCTCAACGCCGCCCGCGCGGGCAACGTCACCATCGCCAACGCCGTGGGCAACGGCGTCGCCGACGACAAGCTGATCTACACCTACCTGCCCGACCTGGTGCGCTACTACCTCGGCGAGGAGCCGGTGCTCCGCAACGTCGACACCTGGCGCCTCGGCGACGCCGACCACCGCGAGGAGGTCATGGACCGCCTCGACGAGCTCGTCCTCAAGCCGGTCGACGGCTCCGGCGGCAAGGGCATCGTCATCGGCCCCCAGGCCTCGCGCGCCGAGCTCGACGAGCTGCGCGCCAAGGTGCTGCAGGACCCGCGGGCGTGGATCGCCCAGCCGGTGGTGCAGCTCTCGACC
>JBQGFI010000483.1:0-4117 GCA_052040065.1 Marmoricola sp. | reverse complement strand
CCTCGTTGACGAAGCTCTTCTCGCCCTGCCAGCGCAGCGGCTCCACCCGGTCGGAGGAGACCTCGGCGCGCGTGACCGTGACCCGGCCGCCCGTGTCGTTGACCAGCCGGACCACGAAGCCGCGGCCCACCCGCTCGGCGCGCGGCTGGTCGACGTACGCCGTCAGCCCCTCGGGCAGCCCACCGCGCGGGTCGGGGGTCTCGCCGCCGCACGAGGCGACGCCCAGCAGCAGCACCGCCGAGGCCGCCAGGGCCACCGCCACGCGCGACCGCCGGCCCCGGACCCGTGGCGGGTCCGGAGCCGGCGGTGGTGGTGCGGTCGGCTCAGACGTCGTAGCGGTCCAGGTCCATCACCTAGGTCCACGCGCGGGCGAAGTCGCGCACGACCCGCTCCCCGCCGTCGGCGGAGGCGTAGACCTCGGCCAGGGCGCGCAGCTCGGAGTTGGAGCCGAAGACGAGGTCGACGCGCGAGCCCGTCCAGCGGGTCTCCCCGGTGGCGCGGTCGACGGCCTCGAAGCCGTCATCGTCGCCCTCGATGCCGTGCCAGTCGAGGCCCATGTCGAGCAGGTTGACGAAGAAGTCGTTGGTCAGCGTGCCGACGCGGTCGGTGAGCACCCCCTTGGGGTTGTCACCGGTGTTGGCACCCAGCACCCGCAGGCCCCCGACCAGCACGGTCATCTCCGGCGCGGAGAGGCCGAGCAGGTTGGCCCGGTCGACCAGGCGGTACTCGCCCGGCAGGCGGCCCTCCTTGCCGAGCACGTTGCGGAAGCCGTCGGAGGTCGGCTCCAGGTGGCTGAAGGACTCGACGTCGGTCTGCTCCTGCGAGGCGTCGGTGCGCCCCGGGGTGAAGCCGACCTCGACCTCCACGCCACCGGCGCGGGCCGCGGCCTCGACCGCCGCCGTCCCACCCAGCACGACCAGGTCCGCCAGCGAGACGTTGGTCCCGGAGGAGGCGCGGACGTCCTCGAGCACGCGCAGCACGCGGTCGAGCTCGGCCGGGTCGTTGACCTCCCAGCTGCGCTGCGGCTCCAGCCGGATGCGGCCGCCGTTGGCGCCGCCGCGCTTGTCGCTGGTGCGGTGCGACGACGCGGCCGCCCAGGCGGCCTTGACCAGCTGCGAGACGGTCAGTCCCGAGTCGAGGACCTGCTGCTTGAGCGACGCGATCTCCTCGGCGCCGACGACCTCGCCCTCGTGGGCCGGCACCGGGTCCTGCCAGAGCAGCTCCTCCTGCGGGACCCACGCGCCGAGGTAGCGCTGCTTGGGGCCCATGTCGCGGTGCGTGAGCTTGAACCAGGCGCGCGCGAAGGCGTCGGCGAACGCCTCCGTGTCGTCCTTGAAGCGCAGCGAGATCTCGCGGTAGACGGGGTCCTCGCGCAGCGCGATGTCGGAGACCAGCATCGTGGGTCGACGGTTGAGCTCGCCGGTCTCGGGGTCGGGGATCGTGTTGGCCGCCTCGTCGCCGACGGCCTGGAACTGCCAGGCGCCGGCGGGGCTCTTGGTCAGCTCCCACTCGTAGCCGAAGAGGTTCTCGAAGTAGCCGTTGCTCCACTGCACCGGCGTGGAGGTCCAGGTGACCTCGAGGCCGGAGGTGATGGCGTCGCGGCCCTTGCCGGAGCCGAAGGACTGCTTCCAGCCCAGGCCCTGCTCGACGATCGAGGCGCCCTCGGGCTCGGGACCGACGTACTTCTCGGGGTCGGCCGCACCGTGGGTCTTGCCGAAGGTGTGGCCGCCGGCGATCAGCGCCACCGTCTCCTCGTCGTTCATCGCCATCCGGCCGAAGGTCTCGCGGATGTCGCGTGCGGAGGCCAGCGGGTCGGGGTTGGCGTTGGGACCCTCGGGGTTGACGTAGATCAGGCCCATCTGCACGGCGCCGAGCGGCTTCTCCAGCTCGCGGTCGCCGGTGTAGCGCTCGTCGCCGAGCCAGGTGCGCTCGGGGCCCCAGTAGACGTCCTCGTCGGGCTCCCACACGTCGGCGCGACCGCCGGCGAAGCCGAAGGTCTTGAAGCCCATCGTCTCGAGCGCGCGGTTGCCGGCGAAGACCATCAGGTCGGCCCACGAGACCTTGGCGCCCCACTTCTGCTTGACGGGCCAGAGCAGGCGTCGGGCCTTGTCGAGGTTGCCGTTGTCGGGCCAGCTGTTGAGCGGGGCGAAGCGCTGCATGCCGGCGCCGGCTCCACCGCGGCCGTCGTCGACGCGGTAGGTGCCGGCGGAGTGCCACGCCATCCGGATCATGAAGCCGCCGTAGTGGCCGAAGTCCGCCGGCCACCAGTCCTGGCTGTCGGTCATCACGGCGTCGACGTCGCGCGCGAGCTCGTCGAGGTCGACGCTCTCGAAGGCGGCGCGGTAGTCCAGCTCACCACCGAAGGGGTCGGCGACGGCGGGGTGCTTGCGCAGGATCTTCAGGTTCAGCTGGTTGGGCCACCAGTCGGTGTTGCTCCCGCTCTCGGTCGGGTGCGCCAGCCGGCCACCGTGGACCGGGCAGCCGCCGGCCTCCTCGGTGTTCATGTCGGCCTCGACGGTCTCGTGGTCGTGCCCGGTGGGCTGGTCAGTCACGGACTTGCCTCCTGCGTGGTGGGGTGCGGTGGTCGGACGTGTGGGTCTAGGGGGTGCGACAGTCGGAGCAGGTGCCCCAGTAGACGACCTCGGCCTCGTCGATGCTGAAGCCGCGGTCGTCGCTCGCGGTCAGGCAGGGCGCGTGGCCGACGGCGCAGTCGACGTCGCCGATCGCGCCGCAGCGACGGCACACCACGTGATGGTGGTTGTCGCCCACGCGCACCTCGTAGCGCGCGACGGCACCGGCCGGCTGGATCCGACGCACGAGACCGGCCCGGGTCAGGGCCGCGAGGACGTCGTAGACGGCCTGGTGCGAGACCGCGCCGAGGTCGCGCCGCACGGCGCCGATCACGGTCTCGGTGTCGGCGTGCGGCTGGGCGTGCAGGGCCCTCATCACCGCCAGCCGAGGCCGGGTGACGCGCATCGAGACCTCGCGCAGTCGCTGCTCGAGCTCCTCGGTCGTCGTCACGTCCCTGAACCTAGTGCACACTCTGGAATGACTCAAGACTGCGGGCCGGAGGCGGTCTCGGCGTGGCAGCATGCGGTGCGTGCCCGACGACCTCCCCCTGCTCGGCTTCGGGCTCCCGGTGGCCGGCGGCTGGGCGACCCCCGACCGCATGCTGCGCGTCGCCCGGCACGCCGAGGACCGGGGCTTCGCCTCGCTGTGGACCTTCCAGCGCGTCCTCTCCCCCGTGCCCGACGAGGGCGGTGCCGCCGAGCGGGGCCCGGGCGCCCGTCCGGCCGACGACCCGGCGTACCGCAGCGTGCACGACCCCCTGCTCCCGCTGGCGTACGTCGCCTCGCACACCCGGCGGATCGGTCTGGGCACCGCCACCCTCTGCGCGCCCTTCACGGCACCGGCGCTGATGGCCCGGTCGGTCGCGACCCTCGACCACCTCACCTGCGGCAGGCTCACGGTGGGCCTCGGCATGGGCTGGATGCGGCAGGAGTACGCCGCCGCAGGCGTGCCCTTCGCCCGACGCGGCGCGCGCCTCGAGGAGTACCTGCGCTGCCTGCAGCAGCTGTGGACCACCGACCCGGTGGAGTTCGCAGGCGAGTTCTACACCGTCCCGCGGGCCCACGCCGGCCCGAAGCCGCTGCAGCGACCCCACCCGCCCGTGCTGCTGGGCGGGGCCGCGGCGCCGGCGCTGCGTCGTGCCGGGCGACTCGCCCAGGGGTGGATCGCCAGCAGCAGGTCAGACCCCGAGGAGATCGGCCGCGGCGTCGCGCTCGTGCGTGAGGGCGCCCGCGAGTCCGGCCGCGACCCGTCCGCGCTCCGGGTGCTCGCACGCGTGGTCGTCGACCTGCACGACGACGACCCCGGCCCGGGGCGTCAGCGCTACCAGGGCACCGCGGAGCAGGTGCGCGACGACCTGCGCGCGCTGAGCGCCCACGGCGTCACCGAGGCACTGGTCGACCTCAACTTCTCGCCGCGGGTCGGCTCCCCCGACGTCGACGGCGACGCCGCGGAGGCCGAGGCGCAGCGCGTGCTCGACGCGCTCGCCCCGGCCGCTGCGGAGTGACGGCGATGACGTGCAGCTGGCCGGCGAGGGTGAGGTACTCCG
>JBQGFI010000482.1:0-4009 GCA_052040065.1 Marmoricola sp. | reverse complement strand
GGGTCACGATGGGCGAGTCCGTCGCGGTGGCCGCCGGTCGCCAGCTGACGCTGCAGCACGTGATCGAGATCGAGGGCGCCGACAAGCCCGCCTGCGTCGCCGAGACCGTCGTCCTGCTGCTCGAGGGCTGAGCGACCCGCTGGGGCCCCTCAGGGGGCGACGCGTCCGAGGATGGTCTCCGGCGCGTCGTAGGAGGCCCCGGCCTCGACGTCGAAGCCGCCCTCGAGCGAGGCCGTGGCGCGCTCGAAGCGCTCGGGCTCGTCGGTGTGGAGGGTGAGCAGCGGCTGACCCTCCCGGACGGCGTCGCCCGGACGGGCGTGCCACTCCACCCCGGCGGCCGCCTGCACGTCGGCCCCCTGCGTGGCGCGTCCCGCGCCCAGCCGCCAGGCCGCCCTGCCGACGGCCCTCGCGTCGAGCCGGGTGAGCACGCCGTCGCGCGGTGCCGCGACGACGTGGGTCTCGCGGGCCGTGGGCAGCGCGGCGTCGGGGTCGCCGTCCTGCGCGACGACCATGCGGCGCCACACGTCCATGGCGCGTCCGTCGGCGAGGGCGTCGGCGGGGTCGACGTCGCCGCGACCGGCGCCGGCGAGCATCTCGCGGGCCAGGGCGAGGGTGAGCTCGACGACGTCGGCGGGGCCACCGCCGGCGAGCACCTCCACCGACTCGCGCACCTCGAGCCCGTTGCCGGCCGTGAGCCCGAGCGGGGTCGACATCTGGGTCAGCAGCGCGACGGTGCGCACCCCGGCGTCGGTGCCGAGCGCCACCATCGTCTCGGCCAGCTCGTGGGCGTCGTCGTAGGACTTCATGAAGGCACCGGTGCCGACCTTGACGTCGAGCACGAGGGCGCCCGTGCCCTCGGCGATCTTCTTGCTCATGATCGAGCTCGCGATCAGCGGGATCGCCTCCACGGTGCCGGTCACGTCGCGCAGCGCGTAGAGCTTCTTGTCCGCCGGCGCCAGGCCGGACCCGGCGGCGCAGATCACCGCGCCGACGTCCTCGAGCTGGCGCAGCACCTCCTCGTTGGACAGCGAGGCGCGCCAGCCGGGGATGGCCTCGAGCTTGTCGAGCGTGCCGCCCGTGTGGCCGAGGCCGCGGCCGGAGAGCTGCGGCACCGCGACCCCGCACGCCGCGACGAGCGGTGCCAGCGGCAGCGTGATCTTGTCGCCCACCCCGCCGGTGGAGTGCTTGTCGGCGGTGGGCCGCGAGAGCGTCGAGAAGTCCATGCGCTCGCCACTCGCGATCATGGCGGCGGTCCAGCGGGAGATCTCCTCGCGGCCCATGCCGTTGAGCAGGATCGCCATGGCCAGCGCCGACATCTGCTCGTCGGCCACCTCGCCACGCGTGTAGGCGTCGACCACCCAGTCGATCTGGCTGGCGCTGAGCTCCTGGCCGTCGCGCTTGGCGACGATGACCTCCACGGCGTCGTGCGCGGCCATCTGGTTCCTCCCGGGTCGTCGTCGGTGACGGCCCGACGCTACGTGACCCGGCAGGTGCGAGAGTGAGCAGGTGACGGCAGGTACGGGGGCGGCCCCCACGGTGCGCGAGGAGCTCTGGGGTCCGCAGCGTCGCGCGGTCACGATCGGCATCGTGCTGCTCATCAGCCTGGTCGCCTTCGAGGCGATGGGGGTCGGCACCGCGATGCCCGCGCTCGTCGCCGACCTGGGCTCGGTCGAGACCTACGCGTGGCCCTTCGTCGCCTTCATCGCCGCGATGGTGGTGGGGACGGTGGTGGCGGGTCGCTGGTGCGACCGGGCCGGTCCGCGGGTGCCGCTGGTGCTCGGCCCGCTGGTCTTCGGGGTCGGCCTGGTCGTCGCGGGCACGGCGCCGGAGATGACCGTGCTGCTGGGCGGTCGCGTGCTGCAGGGCCTGGGCTCCGGGGCGCTGGGGGTCTCGGTCTACGTGCTCATCGCCCGGGTCTACCCCTCGCCCGCGCGGCCGGCCGTCTTCGCCCTGCTCTCCGCGGCCTGGGTGCTGCCCTCGCTGGTCGGACCTCCCGTGGCGGGGCTGGTCACCGACCGGTGGTCCTGGCACTGGGTCTTCCTCGGCCTGCTGCCGCTGGTCGTGCTCGCCGCCGCCCTGGTCGCCCCGATGGCGGCGCGCCAGGAGCCGCCGTCGGCCCCGGCGCCGCGCCGTCCGGGGCTGGTGCCGGCCGCCCTGGCCTCCGCGGTCGGCATCTCGGCGCTGACCTGGGCGGGCGAGGACCCCCGCGGCGTCCGCCTCCTGGTCGCCGCGGCCGGCGCGGTCACCCTCGTCGTCTTCGTGCGCCGGCTGCTCCCGCCCGGCACGCCCCGCGCCCGGCCCGGGATCGCCGCGGTCGTGGCCGGGCGGTGGCTGATGTCGGGAGCCTTCTTCACCGCCGTGGCCTACCTGCCGCTCTCGCTCACCGACACCCACGGCTGGTCCCTCACCGCGGCCGGGATGCCGCTGGTGGCCGGCTCGCTCGCCTGGTCGGCCGCCTCGGCGTGGCAGGGACGCCGACCCGGGCTCTCGCGCAGCGTGCTGCTGCGGATCGCCTTCGCGCTGCTCGCGGCCGGCCTCGCTGGGCTGCTGCTGGTGGTCCCGGCGTGGGGCGTGCCCTGGGCCGCCGTGCCCGCGATGACGCTGGCGGGCGTGGGCATGGGGCTGGGCTTCTCCTCGCTGTCCTACCTGCTGCTCCAGGAGTCACCGCCCGAGGACGTCGGCTTCAACTCCTCCTCCACCCAGCTCTCCGACCAGCTCTCGCAGGCGTGCTTCGTCGCGCTCGGCGGCATCCTGCTCGCCCTGCTCCTCACACCGACCGCGCTCACCGTGCTGGTGGTGGTGCTGGTCGGTCTGGCGTGCCTGGGCTTCGCCCTCAGCCCGAGGACGCACTCCCCGCACTGACGTGCGCGTCGAGGCGGTCGAGGCAGTGCCCCCAGCCCTCGGCGTGGCCGTCGCGCTGCGCGACCCCGGTGTGGCGCTCGTGGCGCAGCGCGATCTCGGTGCCTCCGGGCACCTCCCGCAGCTCCACGGTCACCAGCGTCTCCTCGGCCTCGCCGTCCCAGCGCCAGGTCAGCACCAGGCGGTGCGGGGCCTCCGCCTCGACGACCACTCCCGAGACCGCCATGCCGACGCTCTCCGAGGAGATCCGGTACGTCGCCCCCGCGCGGGCGTCGAGCTCGACCACGGTGCCGAAGCGCTCCGGCCACATCCACCGGGCCCACTCCTCGGTCCAGGCGCGCCAGACGCGCGTCCGCTTCGCGGGGACCACGCGGACGAGCTCCAGGCGGGTCGGGTCGTCGGTCACGGCTGCTCCTCCAGGTGGGCGGTGAGGCGGTCGAGACCGCCGGTCCAGAAGAGCCGCTGCCGCAGCAGCCACTCCTGCGCGTCGTCGAGGGCACCGGGCACCACCGCGCACCGCGTGGTGCGGCCGGACCTGGTGCGGGTCACCAGGCCGGCACCCTCGAGCACGTCGAGGTGCTTGCTGAGCGTGGGCAGCCCCACGTCGAGCGGTGCGGCGAGCTCGCCGACGGTGGCCGGCCCGCGGCCCCGCTGGGCCAGCCCCTGCCGGCGCACCGGGGAGCCCAGGGCCGAGAAGACGGTGCTCACGGGATCGTTCGCCACCTGGCGAACATTTGCATGATCGACGAAACGTGTCAACCGTGGACGGGCACGGCGGCGTACCCGCGCAGCACGAAGGTGCCGCGCGAGACCGGCTCCCCCGCCAGCGCCAGGCCCGGCAGCCGGTCGGCGAGCACACCGAGCGACTCCACCAGCTCCATCCGCGCGAGCGGCGCCCCGAGGCAGAAGTGCACGCCGGCGCCGAAGGCGAGGTGCGGGTTGGGGTCGCGGTCGGGCACGAAGTCGTCGGGCCGGTCGAAGACGGCCGGGTCGCGGTTGGCCGACCCCAGCAGCGCGGCGATCCGGTCGCCGGCCGCCAACCGCACGCCCGCGACCTCGACGTCCTCCTTGGCGGTGCGCTCGAAGAGCTGCAGCGCGGAGTCGAAGCGCAGCATCTCCTCCACGAGCAGGGCCGCCCAGGTCCCCGAGG
>JBQGFI010000481.1:0-6439 GCA_052040065.1 Marmoricola sp. | reverse complement strand
TGTGCGGGTGGTCGGAGCACGGGAGCCCCTCGGGTGCGGCCGCGCAGGCGGCCACCCGCTCCTCGTCCCGGGGCCGCGGACCGCGCAGCTCGACCAGCAGGTCGGTGACGGCGGCCATGATCTGCTCGGTCGCGCGACGTACGTCGTCGCGGTCGTCGGGGTCGCCGACGAGGTGCAGCGGCTCGCCGACCAGCACCTCCACGCGGGGCCGGGTCACGAGGGCGGGCAGCAGCCGCCGCCAGCCCCGCGGCGTCCAGGCGGGGTAGAGCTCCTGCGCGCCCCACTGGGCCACGGGCACCACCGGCACCCCGGCCTCCATCGCCAGCCGGGCCGCGCCCGTCTTGCCGGGCATCGGCCACTGCGCCCCGCGCGAGACGCCACCCTCGGGGTAGACCATCAGCAGCCGTCCGCGGCGCAGCGCCTCGGCCGCCGGCGCCAGGGCCTCACGGGCCGACTCGGTGCCACGGGCGACGGGGATGAAGCCGAGCCGGCGCAGCACCGCCCCGAGCACCGGGGCCCGGAAGAGACCGGCCGTCGCCATCCCCCGAGGGCGACGGCCGGTCCTCCAGAGCGACTCCCCCAGCACCAGGGGGTCCACCACCGAGATGTGGTTGCAGACCACCAGCGCGCCGCCCGTGCTCGGCACGTGCTCCAGTCCGCGGACCCGTCGCCGGGAGACGAGGCCCAGCAGGACGCCGACCGCCGAGACCAGCGTCCAGAAGAGGAGTCGTGCTCGCATGGGTAGACCCTGGCGGCCGCACCCGCCCGTCGTGATCCGTGCGGCTACTCAGGTGCGTACTCAGCTGTCGGACCGGTTGCCTAGGTTGTGGCACGTGGTGCGAGGCCGTCCCGAGCCCGACCCGGCGTACGTCGCCCGGGTCGGCGCGCTCGCGCTGCGGCTGCCCGCCGCCGTGGAGGAGGACGCGTGGACCGGGGTGCGGTGGCGCGTGCGGGGGCGCACCTTCGCGCACGTCGTGGCGCTGCACCACCACGACGCCACCGCGCGGCTCGGCGTCACCGACGGCTCGACGGTGAGCGTCGTCAGCCTCCGCAGCGCGGGCGAGGAGCGCGCGGCGCTCGCCGCGATCGGCCCGCCGTACCTGGCCTCCTGGAGCGAGGAGGTGGTCAGCGTGGTGCTCGACGGCACCACCGACTGGGACGAGGTGGGCGAGCTGGTGACCGAGAGCTACCGGCTCTTGGCGCCGGCCTCGCTGGTGCGGCGGCTGGAGACGTAGATTGGTCGGCCGTGGAGTGGCTGGCGCGCGAGGAGTGGCAGGCGCGCGCCGACGCGCACGCCGCCCGGGTCGACCGCTGGGTGCAGCCCCACCTGGAGCGTCGCCGCCGCGGCGAGCGGCACCCGGTGCACGACTTCCTCTTCACCTACTACAGCCAGCGGCCCGCCGCGCTGCGCCGGTGGCACCCCGGTCTGGGGGTGGCGCTGGAGGGCGCGCCGGTCGTCAAGGACTACGTCGCGGTCGAGGGTGGGGCGACGCCCGACCCGGCGCTGCTCGCGTCGCGCGCGACCCTGCTGACGGCGACCCACCGGCTCCTGGTGGCCACCGCCGGCCGGCCCCCCACGCTGGGCTGCTTCGGCCTGCACGAGTGGGCCATGGTCCACCGGCTGGGCGAGGAGGAGCTGCGGCACCGCTGGCCGCTGCGACTGGGCGGGGCGGCCACCGACGACGTCGTCGAGCGCCACCGGATCAGCTGCTCGCACTTCGACGCCTTCCGCTTCTTCACCGACACCGCGCGCCCCCTCAACGCCCTGGCGCCCGGGCGCGACGACCGGGCGGCGTACGAGCAGCCGGGGTGCCTGCACGCCGGCATGGACCTCTACAAGCACGCCTTCCGGCTCAGTCCGCTGGTGCCCAGCGAGCTCGTGGCCGACTGCTTCGCGCTCGCGTGGGAGATCCGCGAGCTCGACATGCGCGCGTCGCCCTACGACTTCGCCGGACTCGGCTTCGCGCCGGTGCGGATCGAGACCCCCGAGGGCAAGCAGGAGTACGTCGCGGCGCAGCGCGACTTCGCCGCGCGGGGGGCCCCGCTGCGGGAGCGGCTCGTGGCGGCGTGCGAGCGGCTCCTCAGCGTCTCCCGGCCAGGTGGAAGTAGCGCCCGCTGACGTCGCTGGGCACCAGCTCGACGACCTCCTCGAGGTCACGGCCCAGCCAGCCGCCCGCGGTGCCGTCGAGGCGGTGGCGCTCCAGCTCCTCGAGCCGGTGCAGCCGCCCGCGCACCACGACCGACCACGCCGTGGCCACGTCGATCCAGTCGATCTCGAAGGCGACGTCCGACTCCAGCGCGGCCGCGAGGAGCTTGCCACCCGAGGTGGTGCGGAAGAGCAGGGCGTCGTCGACGACCACGACGTTGATCGGCACGATGTGCACCTCGTCGACGAGGCGGTAGGCCAGCCGCCCGATCTCGGCCTCGCGCAGCCGCGCCCAGCACTCCTCGTCGGTCATCGGACCGCTGGGGTGGTCGAGGTGCAGGGTGTCCATGTCCCGACGCTAGGCCGCCCGTGGCCCGCCGTCGGCGGTCACGGGTCACCCCGGAGCGGGACCTTCGACCCTGACGCGCAGCGGCTCGCTGCTCCCGGCGTCGGTGACCAGCCGTGCCGGACCGGGCTCGACGTCGTCGGGCAGCACGACGCGCCAGCGGACGTCGTGGTCCGGGCCGGCGTCGGCCGTGCCGAGCGACCACGAGCGGCCGCGCTGCTCCAGCCGCAGCTCGACCTCGCGCAACGGCGCCACCGCCTCGCGCTCCTCGCAACCGAAGGTGTCGACGCCCCCGGTGTCGTCGCACCCCTCACGGAAGGCGCGCCCCTCCACGGTCAGCTCGGCCTCTCGGCGCACCGTCGGACGCGGCTCGGGGGCGGTCCCGTCCGGGTAGCGCTCGCCCGCCAGTCGCAGCTGCGGCGCGATGCACCCGGCGGTGGCCGAGCCGGGCAGACCCAGGGGCAGGCTCACCGTCGCCGCCGCGAGGGCGACCACCCAGAGCCGTGTCGGTGCGCGCACACCCGTGTGACGCGCCGTACGCCGCACCGGTTCCGGCCGCCCGGGCGGCTACCGTGCCAGCGATGAGCCACAGCCACCTCACCGACGGCGACCCGCGCGACGTGCCCGTGAAGCCCCTGGCGGTCGTGGTGCTGCTCGTGGGCCTGGCGCTCGGCGCCGTCGCGACGCTGGTCGGGCTGGTGCAGCTGTGGCCCTCCGGTGACCCGCTGCCGCGCGACGCCGCGGCGGCGTACGCCGCGCCGGGGGTGACCTTCCACGACGCCGAGGTCACCGCGGTCGGCCCCGCCTGCGAGAGCGTGGACGCCGGCGGCGGCGCCTGCGGCGGCGTCACGGGCACGGTGCTCGACGGACCCGACGAGGGTGACACCGTGGAGCTGCAGGTGCCGCCCCAGGTCAGCGAGTCGGGGCTGCGGGCCGGCGACCGGCTCGAGGTGATGCGGCTGCCGACGCCCGAGGGCGAGGCCTCGCAGTACACCTTCTTCAGCGTGCAGCGCGACGCGCCGCTGGCGCTGCTCGCCGGCATCTTCGTGGTGCTGGTGGCGGCCGTCGCGCGGCTGCGCGGCGTGCTCGCCCTGGTGGGTCTGGGCGTCGGCGCCTTCGTGCTGATCCGCTTCATGCTGCCGGCGCTGCTCGAGGGCAGCAACGGCCTGCTCGTCGGGGCGGTGGGGTCGGCGGCGATCATGTACGTCGTCCTCTACCTGGCCCACGGCCCCTCCGTGCGCACCAGCTCCGCGCTGGCGGGCACCCTCCTCGGCGTCGCCGTGACGGCGGCCGTCGGGGTGGTCGCCATCGACCGCACCCGGATGACCGGCATCTCCGACGACGCCGGCGGATTCCTCGCGGCCTTCGCCACCGAGCTCGACTTCCAGGGCCTGCTGATGTGCGCCGTGATCGTCGCCGGCCTCGGCGTGCTCAACGACGTCACCATCACCCAGGCCTCGGCGGTCTGGGAGCTGCGCGCCGCCGGCCCGACGCTGCCGCGGCGCGAGCTCTACGCCAGCGCGATGCGGATCGGGCGCGACCACATCGCCTCGCCGATCTACACCATCGTCTTCGCCTACGCCGGCGCGGCGCTGCTGACGCTGATGCTGCTCTACTTCTACGACCGCCCGATGCTCTCGGTGCTCTCCACCGAGGACATCGCCACCGAGGTGCTGCGGATCCTCACCTCCGGCATCGGGCTGGTGCTCGCCGTGCCGATCACCACCGCCATCGCCGCGCTGACCGTCGCCGGACCTCAGACCTCGACCGAGCCCCCCGACCTCCAGTAGACGCCGCCCTCGCGGGTCAGGAAGCCCTCGTCGACCAGCGCGCGGCGCAGCATCGCGTGGTCCTCGTGGTAGCCCGACAGCTTGTCGACGACCTCGCGCTCGGCGTACCGCTCGCCCGGCTCGAACTCCTGGGCGAGGTGGTCGAGCACGACCCGCAGCTTGGCGCGCTTCGTCGGCACCACGACCAGCCGCCCGTCGTGGACGAAGCGGGCAAGGACCCCGTCGTCGGCCATCGGCTCAGCAGCCCGGCGGCACGCGGTCGCGCCAGGGTGAGGGGGCGGCCGCCTCGAGCTGGGCGGAGAGGGCGAGCAGCAACGCCTCCTCGCCGGGCCGGGCGGCGAGCATGACGCCGACGGGCAGGCCCTCGGCGGTCTGGTGCACCGGCAGCGAGACGGCGGGGCTGCCCGTGACGTTCCACATCGAGGTGTAGGGCGTGAAGCGCTTCTGGGCCTCGAAGTCGGCGGCCGGGTCGGCGTCGTCGCGGATGGCGCCGACGGGCAGCGGCGGGGCGGCGAGCGTCGGCGTCAGCACCGCGTCGTACGCCGCCACGGCGGCCAGCGCGCGGGCGGCGACCCGGCGCAGCTCGCCCACGGCGAGGGCGAAGTCCGGGGCGCTGACAGCAGCACCACGCTCGGACAGCCAGCGCGTGAGCGGACGCAGCAGGGGCCGCGCCTCCGCGGGCAGCGGCGCGACCGACTGGGCGGTCAGCACCGCCCAGCAGGTCTCGAAGACGGGCACCGCGGAGCGGTCGAGCGGCGGGGCGACGTCGACCACCTCGTGGCCCAGCTCCTCGAGCTGCCGGCTGGTCTGCTCGTAGGCTGCCAGGCACGCGGGGTCGACCTCGACGTCGGCGATCACGGGCGTGCTGAAGCGGGCGACCCGCAGCCGCCCCGGCTCGCGGTCGCACGCGGCCAGGAAGGGCGCGGCCTCCTCGGGCGCCCAGAAGGGATCCCCGACGGCACGGCCGGCCATCACGTCGAGCAGGGCCGCGGCGTCACGGACGGTCCGCGCGAGTGGGCCCTGCACCCCGAGGCCGACGACGTCGCCGTACATCGGGGCGCCGGAGATGCGGCCCCGGGTGGGCTTGAGCCCGACGAGCCCGCAGCAGCTGGCCGGGATCCGGATCGAGCCGCCGCCGTCGGAGCCGTGGGCCAGCGGCACCAGCCGGGCCGCGACCGCCGCGGCGGCCCCGCCGCTCGAGCCGCCGGCCATGCGGGTGGTGTCGTACGGCGTCACCGCCGGGGGCCGGCCCTCGGGCTCGGGGTAGCAGGGGGAGCCGAGCTCCGGGGTGCTGGTCTTGCCGAGGCTGACCAGGCCGGCGCGCTCGATCCGGAGCACCACCTCGTCGCTGACCTCGGGCACGTGGTCGGCGAAGACCGGCGAGCCGAAGCCGGTGGGCACCCCCGCGGTCTGCGCGAGGTCCTTGACCGCGGTCGGCACCCCGGCGAGCGGCCCGTCGCCCTGCGGCCGCGCGGCGCGGGCCTGCGCGGCCGTGACGGTGACGAAGGCGCCGTACGGCTCGCCGTCGATGCGTGCGAGGTGGTGCTCGACCAGCTCGGCGGTCGAGGTCTCCCCCGCCCGGATCGCCGCGCCCTGCTCGAGCCCGGTCAGCTCGTGGAGCTCCGTCATGCCAGCTGCGGCAGCTTGGTCAGGGCCTGCGCCACGGCGGCCTGCAGCTCGGAGTCGTCCCACGAGGTGTCGGTGACCGAGCCCTCGAGGTAGGCGGCGTACGCCGGCAGGTCGAGGTGGCCGTGGCCGCACAGCGCGGTGAGGATGACCTTCTCCTCCCCCGTCTCGCGGCAGCGGACCGCCTCCTCGACCGCCGCGGCGAGCGCGTGGGTCGGCTCCGGCGCCGGCACGATCCCCTCGGTGCGGGCGAAGAGCACGCCGGCGGCGAAGCACTCCGTCTGCTGCTTGGCCACCGCCTCGATCTCGTCGGTCTCGTAGAGGTGGCTGATCAGCGGGCTCATGCCGTGGTAGCGCAGCCCGCCGGAGTGGATCGGGTCGGGCACGAAGTCGTGGCCGAGCGTGTGCATCTTCATCAGGGGCGTCATGCCGGCGGTGTCGCCGAAGTCGTAGGCGTAGGTGCCCTGGGTCAGCGACGGGCAGGCGGCGGGCTCGACGGCGCGCACCACGGGGTCCATCCGCCCGGCCCAC
>JBQGFI010000480.1:0-10996 GCA_052040065.1 Marmoricola sp. | reverse complement strand
CCGCGTCGATCTCGATGACGTCGACCGACCCGGACCCGCCACGGGCCAGGTCCCGGCAGCTCTGGCACTCCCCGCAGGGGTCGGCGATCGGCGCCTTCTCGCAGTTGAGCGCCCGCGCCAGGATGCGCGCGCTGGTGGTCTTGCCGCACCCTCGCGGACCGGAGAAGAGGTAGGCGTGGTTGACCCGGTTGGCCGCCAGGGCGGCCCGCAGCGGCGCGGTCACGTGGTCCTGCCCGATCACCTCGGCGAAGGTCTCCGGGCGGTAGCGCCGGTAGAGGGCGAGGGAGGGCTCCACACCACGCACCCTAGACGGCGCCGGTGACAGCTCCTACGGCGTGGGGACCCGGTGCGGGCCCCGGGACGCGAAGGCCCCCCGTGCACCCGGAAGAGCCCACCTGCCCTTGCTGCCTTCCGGCCCTGGGGGAGTTCAGTGAGGTACCGCCGCACGGGGGGTTGGCCCCGATCCTAGGAGACGCACGCCCCCGCCGCGATCCCGGGGACCGCGATTGGGCGCCGCCCGGAGCGAGCAGGTAGCCTCCTGCGCGGAGGATTCGCCTAGTGGCCTATGGCGCTCGCTTGGAAAGCGGGTTGGGTTAACGCCCTCAGGGGTTCGAATCCCCTATCCTCCGCCACTCCACTCACACCGAGAAGTCGACGCCCTGGGCGAGCGGGAGCTCCCCGGAGTAGTTGACGGTGTTGGTGGCGCGCCGCATGTAGGCCCGCCAGGCGTCGGACCCGGACTCCCGGCCGCCGCCGGTCTCCTTCTCGCCGCCGAAGGCGCCGCCGATCTCGGCGCCGGAGGTGCCGATGTTGACGTTGACGATGCCGCAGTCGGAGCCCTCGTCGGAGCAGAAGAGCTCGGCCTCGGCCTGGTCGGAGGTGAAGACCGACGACGAGAGACCCTGCGGCACCGCGTTGTTGAGCGCGATGGCGTCGGCGAAGTCGTCGTAGGCGACGACGTAGAGCAGCGGCGCGAAGGTCTCGCGGTGCATCACGGCCGCGTGCTCCGGCATCCGCACCACCGCGGGACGCACGTAGTAGGCGTCGGGCGCCGCGTCGTCCAGCACCCGCTCGCCACCGACCACGACCTCGCCGCCGGCCGCGACGGCCTCCTCGACGGCCGCGGTCATGGCGTCGTACGCCGCCCGACCCACGAGCGGGCCGACGAGCGTGCCCGCGGCCATCGGGTTGCCCACCGGCAGCCGGTCGTACGCCGCCGCGAGGCGCGAGGTCAGCTCGTCGACGACCGACGTGTGGGCGATGACGCGACGCATCGTGGTGCAGCGCTGGCCGGCGGTGCCGGCCGCGGAGAAGACGATGCCGCGCACGGCGAGGTCGAGGTCGGCGCTGCCGGTCACGACCGCGGCGTTGTTGCCGCCCAGCTCGAGCAGGGAGCGGCCGAAGCGCTCGGCGACCAGGGGGCCGACGGCGCGACCCATCCGGGTCGAGCCGGTGGCGCTGACGAGGGCGACCCCCTCGTGCCGGGCCAGCGCCTCCCCGACCTCGGCGCTGCCGAGCAGCACCTGCGAGAGGTGGGCGGGGCCGCCGGTCTCGGCGACCGCCCGGTCGAGCACCGCGGCGCACGCGAGCGAGGTGAGCGGCGTCTGCTCGCTGGGCTTCCAGATGACGGGGTCGCCGCAGACGAGCGCGACCGCGGTGTTCCACGACCACACCGCGGCCGGGAAGTTGAACGCGCTGACCACGGCGACCACGCCGAGCGGGTGCCAGGTCTCGGTGAGCCGGTGACCGGGACGCTCCGAGGGCATGGTGCGGCCGTAGAGCTGCCGCGAGAGACCCACGGCGAAGTCGCAGATGTCGACCATCTCCTGGAGCTCGCCGCGGGCCTCGGAGGTGATCTTCCCGGCCTCGAGGCTGACGAGCGTCGCGAGGTCGTCGTGGTGCTCCACGAGCAGCTCGCCGAAGCGCTTCACCGTGGCCCCCCGGGCCGGCGCGGGCACCGCGCGCCACGCGGCGAAGGCGTCGCGCGCCCGGGCCACCGCCGCGTCCACGTCGGCGGCGGCGCTCCACGTGGTGGGGGCGAGCGGGGCGCCGTTGACCGGCGAGCGGGCCTCGTGCCCCTCTGCGGGGACGACGGCCCCGCAGCGCTCGGCGGTCTCGCGGGCGAGCCGGGCGAGCTCGGTCGGCGACGGGATCTGGCGGCGGTCCTCTGGCACGGGTCTCCTCGGGGGTTTCAGACGATGGTGAGCTCGGGGCGGGCGCCCGGCCCGGTGAAGCGGCGTACGTCGAGCCCGCTGACGTCGACGACGGGCTCGTGCCCGTGGTACAGGTCGCGCACGACCTCCCCGACGGCGGGGGCCATCAGGAAGCCGTGGCCGGAGAAGCCCGTGGCGTAGAGGAGGCGCGAGACGCCCTCGGCCTCGCCGACGAGCGCGTTGTGGTCCGGGGTGCTCTCGTACAGCCCGGTCCACCCGCCGGCGAGCCCCACCTCGGCGAGCCGCGGGGCGCGGCGCTCGACCACCTCGCCCCAGCGCTCGGCGTCGGCGGTGCCCATCAGCAGGCCGGGCCCCTCGGTGTGGAAGTAGAAGCCGGTGCCGAAGTCGATGGTGAAGGGCGTGTCGGGGGCCAGCCCCGGGATCGCCTCGGTGGTGACGACCTGGCGCGGGTGGGCCGTCACCGGCAGGTCGACGCCGACCATCTCCCCCACCGCCGCCGACCACGCACCGGCCGCGCAGACCACGGTGTCGGTGCGCACGGTGCCGCGCGAGGTGCGGACGGCGCTGACGGCGCCGGCGTCGTGCTCCACGCCGATCACCTGCGTGTGCGTCAGCACGGTCGCGCCGGCGCGGCGGGCCGCGGCGGCGTACCCCTGCACCACCGCCTCCGGCGTGCAGTGGCCGGCGTCGGGCGACCACGTGGCGGCGAGCAGCCCGTCGGCGGCGACGAGCGGGGAGAGCCGCTGCGCGTGTGCGACGTCGATCATCCGGCTGGGCACGCCCAGCTCGTTCTGCAGTGCCACGTCGCGCTCGAAGCGGGCGACGTCGTCGGCCGCGTCGAGCAGGAAGAGGTAGCCCACGCGGTGCAGGTCGATCTCCTGGCCGAAGAGCTCGCCGAAGCGCGCGTAGGTCTGCAGGCTGCGCTGGCCGAGCGCGACGTTGACGGCGTCGGAGAAGTTGGCCCGCACCCCGCCCGCGGCCTTGCTGCTCGACCCGCTGCCGAGCTCGTCGCGCTCGACGAGCACCACGCGAGGCACCCCCGAGGCCGCGAGGTGGTAGGCCGCCGACAGCCCGACGACGCCGCCGCCCACGACGACGACGTCGGCGCTCCCGGGCAGCTCCGGGATCACGACGCCAGCCGCCGCTGGACCTGCGCCCAGGAGGCCGCCGACTCCGCGGCGTACACCTCCTCCGGCACGGCGACCCGGGTGCCGAGGACCTCCGACATCCAGTCGAGGTCGCGCGGGGCACCGCCCTCGTCGGCGTCGTGCGTGCCGCGGGAGGCGAGGTTGGAGGCGAAGATGCCCGCGGCGGAGCGCGGCAGGAAGTCCTCGTAGACGATGGGCTCGGGCACCACCGCGCCACGACGCACGAGGTCGGCGAGGTCGGTGCCGGCCGGTGCGTCGTCGGCGAGCCGGAAGGTGAAGAAGCCCAGGCCCTGCAGGCAGAGCTCCTGCTCGGTCGCGGGCAGGTGCTCGGCCCAGACGCCGCGGGCGACCTCGTCGCGCTCGCCCCCGTCGTCCACCCCGTCGTCCAGCCGGGCGTCGACCTCCGCGAGCATCCGGTCGTAGAGCTCCCGCCCCTTGGGGGTCAGCGCGATGCCGCGTGCCTCCACCTCGCCGAAGCGCACGCGCAGGTCCCCCTCGACCACCGAGCCGTCGTCCAGGCGGAAGCGGCGGGGCTCGTCGAGGGCGCGGAAGGAGGTCTGCCGCAGCAGCACGTCGGGGCCCTCCCAGCGGGGCGGTCCCTGGATCCGGTCGATCATCTCGACGCCCCGGGCCTGCATGGAGGCGTAGAGGTCGTCGATGTCGAGCACCCGCGGGGTCAGGTGGTTGACGTGGGTGGAGGCGACACCGCCGATGTCGGCCGCGACGCCGGAGACGCGCGCCAGCTCGTCGTACCAGCCGCGGTCGACCGGCTCCGGCGACAGTGCGAAGGCGCTCGTCGCGAGCCCGAGGAAGGTCTCGGCGTCCGGCTCCTCCAGCCCGCCCTCGGCCACCGCTCGGTCGGCCAGCACGAGCAGCTCGTCGGGGAAGAGCCTGCGGGCGGCGACGAAGGCCCGCAGGCGCGCCTCGAGGTCGGCGTCGAAGAAGCGCCGGTCCTCCGGCACCAGCACCGAGGTGAAGACCCGGAAGGGGTTGGCCGCCAGCTCCTCGCGCTCCAGCGGCCGGAACGCCGTCGAGACCACCGGCACCGGCGCGGGCTGCGCGTCGCGCAGGTCGTAGAAGCCGCACGGCGCCATGCCCAGGGCGCCGAAGACACGCGCGACCTGTGCCAGCTCCGCCGGCGACCCGACCCGGATCGCGCCGTGCCGCTCGGCCGTCACCCGCGCGATGCTGCCCAGCCGCTCCGCGTCGCTGCCCTCCCGCGCGAGCACCCGCTCGTTGACCTCCTGCGAGACCTCCACCAGCGTCGTGTACGCCGGCACCTCGGTGCCGTAGAGGGCCGAGAGCCGGGCGGCGAAGCGGGCGC
This sequence comes from Marmoricola sp., assembly GCA_052040065.1. Lineage (GTDB taxonomy): Bacteria > Actinomycetota > Actinomycetes > Propionibacteriales > Nocardioidaceae > Marmoricola. The sequence continues at coordinate 6,350 of JBQGFI010000480.1, read as the reverse complement.
GCAGCTCGGTGCGCGTGAGCAGAGCCATGCCGCCGAGGCTCCCACGGACCACCCGTGCGAGGTAGCCCGCGCGCCCAGCACGTGTCCCCGGACCCCCGGGCCGAACGGGACCCCCGGCAGGTCGAGGAAGGCGCGCGGCGCCTGTCCCGAGACCCGGCGAGCGGGCGGCGTACGGGGGTCTCGAGACGGTTGCTGCGCAACCTCCTCGACCACCCGGAGGACGGTGAGCGGGCGGGGTGGTCAGGGGTCGGGCCTACGGTGGGCAGGTGGCCGACCGTGACGACCAGCAGCCGGACGCCGACCTGCACGCTCTCTTCGAGGCGCTCGTGAGCGACCCGGCCCTCGACGACCTGCGGGGGCTGGAGCCGCTGCTCGACGACCGCGACCCCGACGACCTCACCGACCCCCGCCGCCGGCGACCGCACCAGGGGGCCCTCGTGCTGGTGGTCCGGGCGGAGCTGGAGGACGACGGCGCGCGGGTCTGGCGCGACCTGCAGCTGAGCTCCGACCTCTCCCTGGAGACGCTGCACGCGGTGCTGCAGGCGGCGTTCGGCTGGGAGGACCGCCACCTCTACCGCTTCTCCCTGGCCGGTGACGCCTTCGACATCCGCGCGGAGTGGTTCCTGTGCCCCTTCGACGTCGAGGAGGGCGACGACGACGGCGCCCCGGTCGACACGGTGCTCCTCGGCGAGACCCTGCAGGACCGCGGCGACGTGCTGCACTACCTCTACGACTACGGCGAGGCCTGGTCGGTGAGGCTCACGGTGCGCAGCGCGGAGCCGGTCGAGCACGACGAGACCCCTGACGCCGCGCGCTGCCTCGGCGGCGTGGGCGCCGCCCCGGCCGAGGACTCCCGCTCCTCCCCGGCGCCGCACGGCACCGTGCCCTTCGACGCCGCGGCGGTCGACGACGCGGTGGTGGGGGCGGCCGAGGGCCGCGACCTCGGCCACCTCGACCCGCGGCTCGCGGCCGTGGTGACGCGCCTGCTCCCCACCCCGCTCGGAGACGAGGTGACCGTGCTCGTCAGGTCGGCCGCGCTCGCCACCGAGCCGGAGGTCGACGAGCTGGTCACCGCCTTCGCGCCCGTGCACTGGCTGCTCGACCGGGCCGCCGCGCGCGGGCTCCCGCTCACGGCCAAGGGCTACCTCAAGCCGGCCGAGGCCGCCGCCCTGGGCGACCGGCTGCCGACGATGCGCGGGTGGCCGGGCCGGGTGCGCCGCGAGGCCGACGCCCAGCCGGTCCTCGGCTTCCGCACGGCGCTGCAGGACGTCGGCCTGCTGCGCGAGGTCGCCGGGCACCTCGAGGTCACGGCCGCCGGCACCCGCGCCCGGCACGACCCCGACTTCCTGCTGCACCGCCTCGGACGCCGGCTGGTGGGCGCGGGCGACGGCTTCGTGACGCAGACCCGGCTGCTGCTCGCCCTCGGCCTCGCCTCGGGCGTCACGGGCGACGACACCGGGCTCGTGACGCACGCGCTCGACGTCCTCGGCTGGGGTCACGCCGACGGCGCCCCGGTGACGCACGACGACGTCGCTCCCGAGCGGCAGCGGCTCTGGCTGCTGCTGGCGGCCCTCGACCCGGCGTACCAGCCGCTCAGTGCTCGCCCGCGCGCCCTCGGGGCCGTCGCCCGGGCCGTGGCCGCGAGCGCGATCGCCCGCGAGGCCTGAGCGGCGGCGGGCGACCGCGAGGTCAGTGCTCCAGGTCGGCCAGGCGCAGGTCGGCGGGGAGCTGGCGGCGCACCAGCCAGGCGGCCAGCAGCATCAGCACGCCGCCGGCGAGCCCCACGGTGGCGAAGGCGTCGGTGTACGCCGCCTGCGCGGCCGCCGCGAAGGGCGTGTCGAGCGCCAGGGCGAGCGACTCCCGCGCACCCGCGCCGGCGTCGGCCGGCAGGTGGCTGCGGTAGACCGCGGCGGTCAGGCCGCCGAGCACGCTGATGCTGAGCACCGCACCGAGCTCGTAGCAGATCTCCTCGATCGCCGAGGCCGAGCCGACCTGGTGGCGCGGGGCACTGCCGACGATGAGCGCGGAGGCGAGCCCCAGCGCGGCGGTGCCGAAGCCGACCAGCAGGAAGGCGGCGGCGACCCAGACGTAGGTCATCGGCCGCGGCATCGCGAAGAGCAGCAGCGGCCCGGCCGCGAGCAGCAGCAGACCACCGACCACGGTGCGCCGGGCGCCGAGGCGCTCCGCGATCGCGGGGGCGACCGGCGAGCCGACGAGGCCACCGAGGGCCAGCGGCAGCAGCGCCACGCCGGCCATCAGCGGCCCCCAGCCGTGCACCAGCTGCAGCCACTGCGAGCCGACGAAGAGCAGCGCCATCAGCGTGATGCTGCTCGCCAGCGCGGCGATGACGCCGGCGCGGAAGACCGGGAGGGTGAAGAGCGAGACCGCGAGCATCGGGTCGACCTGCCGCAGGCTGCGGCGCACGAACCACGCCAGCAGCAGCAGACCGAGCAGCAGCGGACCCAGCGAGCTCGGGTCGAGCCCGCTCTTGCCGAGGCCCTTGAGGCCGAAGGTCAGCGCCACCATGCCGGCGACGGAGAGCACCACGCCGGTGGCGTCGATGCGTCCGGGGCGCTCGGAGCGGCTCTCGGGCAGCAGCCGGAGGCCGAAGCCGATCGCGACCACCATCAGCGGGACGTTGACCAGGAAGGCCGCGTGCCAGCTGAAGAACTGCAGCAGCGCGCCGCCGACGACCGGGCCGACGGCCGCCCCGACGGAGGCCATCGCCGCCCAGATGCCGAGGGCGTAGGCCCGCTCGCGGGGGTCGCTGAAGAGCGTGCGGATCAGCGACAGCGTCGAGGGCATGATCATCGCCCCGCCGAGCCCCAGCGCGACGCGCAGCGCGATGACCGTCTCGGCGGTGTCGACCCACAGCACGGCCGTCGAGGCGACGGCGAAGATCGCGAAGCCGGTGAGCAGCATCCGCTTGCGGCCGACGCGGTCGGCGAGCGCGGTCACCGGCACCAGCAGGCCGGCGAGGACGAGCGGGTAGGCGTCGACGATCCAGAGCTGCTGGAGCGCGCTCGCGCCGGTCTCGGCGGCGAGGTCGGGCAGCGCGACGTTGAGGATCGTCAGGTCCATGACGACCACGAGCAGGCTCGCGGCGAGCACGGCGAGGCCCGCCCAGCGACGCGGGTCGGGCGCAGGGGCGTGGGTGGGGACAGGGCGGACGGGGGTGTGCGTCATCGGGACTGGCCTCCTCTCAGGTAGGTGGTGATCACGAGCTCGGCGACGTCGCGTCGGGGCACGTCGCCCGCGCGGATGGCCTCGCGCGCCGCGACCAGCAGGCCGTACGCCGCGTGGCCGAGCCAGCGCGCCGACACGTCGCCGCGGAGCACGCCGGCCTCCTGGGCCGCGGCGTACAGGGCGACCTCGCGGGCGAAGAGCCGCTCGGTGCGCTCGACGTGCTCGGGCTCGCCGGCGATGAAGGAGTCGGTGAGCGAGAAGCCGAAGTCGTCGGCGTCCTCGACGAAGGCCGCGACCAGGCCGCGCAGGGCGGCCTCGATCGCCGCGGCGTCGCCCGAGGCGGCGACGGCCTCGACGTCGAAGTCGTCGAGCCGCTGCTCCCAGCGGTCCTGGGAGCGGGTGCCGATCGCCTCCAGCAGCGTCTCGCGGGAGGCGAAGTGTCGGTGCAGGGTCGCGCGGCCGATGCCGGCCGCGGTCGCGATGTCGGCGAGCGACGAGCGGGGGTCGAGGTTGAGCTGCCGCTGCGCGGCCGCCAGGATCTCCTCGCGGTTCATCTCCACCTCCTGCTCGACACGACTGAGACATCAGTGTCTCACCTGAGACAGCGATGTCTCAAACCGCTTTCCTGTGGCCCTCACCACCACCTAGGTTCGACGCGTGCAGATCCGTGCCCAGCGAGACCGCGACCAGCAGGCTGTCGACACCCTCGTGGCCGAGGCCTTCGGCGAGGAGGGGGCCCAGGTGGTCGCCCTCCTGGGCGAGCTGCGCCGCACCGGGGCGCTGCGGGCGGGTCTCGTCGTCGTCGGCGACGACGACCCGGACGGCGTGCTCGGCCACGTCGCGCTCAGCCGCGGCTGGGTCGACGCCCGCGAGCGCCTGGTGGAGGTGCTCGTGCTCAGCCCCCTCTCGGTCGCCCCCGCGCACCAGCGCGCCGGCCTCGGGACGGCGCTGCTCGCCGCGGCCCGCGAGGAGGCGGTCCGGCAGGGATCACCCGCCGTCTTCCTCGAGGGCGACTGGCACTACTACGGCCCCCGCGGCTACGTGCCCGCGGCCGAGCACGGCTTCGCGCGACCGTCGGCACGCGTGCCCGGACCGGCCTTCCAGGTCACCCTGCTCCCGGCGCACGAGCCGTGGATGACCGGGCGACTGGTCTACCCCGAGGCCTTCTGGAGCACCGACACCGTCGGGCTGCGCGACCCGCTGCTCGCCGAGGTGGAGAGTGCAGCCGACTGAGCCGGCGGCTCAGCAGTCGCCGGCGGGCGCCAGCGCCGCCACCAGCTGCTCGAGGGCCGAGCCCAGCCCGGCGACCTGCTCGGGCGTGAGCGGGTCGAGGACCAGGCGGCGTACCTCGGCGACGTGACCGGGCGCGGTGGCGACGACCTTCTCCCACCCCTCGGGGGTGAGCACCGCCAGCGTCGCCCGGCCGTCGTCGGGGTCGGGACGCCGCTCGACCCAGCCGCGGCGCTCCATCCGGCCGACCACGCGCGAGAGGTGCGAGAGGCTCACGGTGGCACGCGCGGCCACCAGGCTCATCCGGGCGCTGCGCCCCTCCGACATCGAGAGCCACGAGAGCACCTGGTACTCCGCGTGGCTCAGGCCGGCGTCGCGCTGCAGCTGGGCGTCGAGCCGCTGCGGCAGCCAGGTCAGCACCTTGGCCAGGGCGATCCACGCCGCGCGCTCGTCGCCGTCGAGCCAGCGCGGGGCGCTCACGTCGTCCATGCGCGCAGGTTACTTGACGTGGAAACCAAGCGGCGCTTTACTTGACACGTCAAGTTCTTGCGAAGGAGATGACCATGAACCTCGTCCTGTGGATCGTCGCGGGCGTGCTGGCCCTGGCCATGCTGGGCGCGGGCGGCATGAAGCTCGCCCGGTCGCGCGACCAGCTCCGCGAGGCCGGCATGGGCTGGGTCGACGACTTCTCCCCGGCCGCGGTCAAGGCGATCGGTGCGGCCGAGGTCGCGGGCGCGCTCGGGCTGGTGCTGCCGCCGCTGGTCGACGTCGCGACCTGGCTGGCGCCGCTCGCCGCCGTGGGCCTGCTGCTCACCATGCTCGGCGCCGTGGTGGTGCACCTGCGCCGCGGCGAGACGCCGATGCTGGTGCCGCCGCTGGTGCTCGGCGTCCTGGCGGCCGTGGTGGCCTGGGGCCGCTTCGGCCCCTACCCCTTCGGCTGAGCGGCGCCCGGCCTACTCGTGCAGCCCGGCCAGGCGTGAGCCGACCCGGGCGAGCAGCGAGGTCCGCGTGGAGCCACGCCGCTCCTCCCACCGGTCGGCCGCGGCGAAGAGCCGGTACATGCCGTGCACGCCGAGCCAGCGCAGCGGCTCGGGCTCCCACCGCCCGGAGTCGTGCTCGTTCCACGGCAGCGCCGTGAGCGGGCTCGCGACGCCGTCGAGGCGGTCGAGCACGGTGCGGGCGGCGAGGTTGGTGGCGGTGACGCCGTGACCGGCGTACCCCCGCACCACGGCGACGCGGGTCACCGGGTCGTGGTGCACGCCGGCGCACCAGTCGCGGGTGACGCCGATGGAGCCGCGCCAGGCGTGGGCGAGCGGCAGCTCCACTCCGGGGAAGAAGGAGCGCAGCCGGGCCTCCAGCGCCCGGACCGTCGCCAGCGGCACCTCGCCGTCGCCGGTGAGCCCCGACCCGAAGCGGTACGGCGCCCCGCGGCCGCCGATCGCGATGCGGCCGTCGGCGGTGCGCTGGCAGTAGACGAAGGTGTGGGCCGCGTCGCCCAGGCACTCCTGGCCGGCCCACCCGATCCGCTCCCAGGTGGCGTCCGGGAGCGGCTCGGTCACGACGATCGAGGAGTTGACCGGGATCAGCGAGCGCCCGCCGAGCAGCGCGGCGGCGGAGGCCTCGACGCAGACCGCCGTGTCGCGCGTGCGGACGACGCCGCGGGAGGTGGAGACCGCACCCGGCGCCACGTCGGTGACCCGGGGGGCCTCGCAGATCGTCACGCCCTGCGCGCGGAGCACCTCGGCCAGACCCCGGGTGAGCTTCGCAGGGTCGACGCGCACCGTGCCGGGGAAGAAGAGCCCACCGAGCGCACCGTCGACGGCGATGCGCTCGCGGAAGCCCGCGCCGGGGCGGGGCGGGACCACCTCGGGCGCGGAGCCGAAGCGGAGGGGGGACTCGCGGACCGCACGCACCCCGGCGAGGCCGGCCACCGT